>CANRAL010000014.1 GCA_947628585.1 uncultured Bacilli bacterium
TACAATTTATTATTTTTCTTATTGACATATTATATATGCTCCTATAGCCCATTTTACTATATATATATATATATCAAGCGCTTGGTTTTGATAAAAAAATAACTTTACATAATTTTACTTAAAAACAAAAAAACAAGAAAATTGTCAATTTATTTCTTGCTTTTTTGAAGGTCTTGATTTTGACCATTTACAAGTTGATTCCATAAAAACTTGCTAACCAAATTATATTGGTGTAGCGCCGACCCATAGGTGTTACCTAATCGGTAACATACTTATAGTATACTTTTTTCTTTATCAATTTATTATTATTCACCTTTTACTTGATTCATTACTTCTTCTGCAAAGTTATCATTTCTTTTTTCCATTCCTTCGCCAACTTCATAACGAATCATACTTACTAATTCTCCATGATTATTTTTAACATAAGTATCTACGGAAATATCACCATCTTTAATAAAAGGTTGTTCCGCTAGAGTGATTTCTTTATAGAATTTTTTAATTCTTCCTTCTACCATCTTTTCCGCAATGTCAGCAGGTTTTCCTTCATTCATAGCTTGTTCTTTTAAAACAGCTTTTTCATTATCTAAAACATCAGCAGGAACATCAGCAGGAAAAACATATAAAGGTTTCATCGCGGCAGCTTGCATAGCAACATCTTTAGCAACATCGGCATTAGCCCCTTTAACAACAGTTAAAACAGCAATTTTACCACCTAAATGAATATAATTACCAAAGTTTTCATCATCACTTTTTTCAATACAAGCAAATCTTCTAAAAGATAATTTTTCACCAATCTTAGCTACTTTACTAACAATTAAATCTTTAATAGTTCCATCTTCACAACTTAAAGCATTAGCTTCTTCTAAAGTCTTGGCATCACTTTTTAAAATAGTTTCGCCAATAGTATCAATCATTTTCCGAAATTCTTCGTTTTTGCTAACAAAGTCAGTTTCACTATTAACTTCTAGAATAACCGCCTTGTTACCATCAATATAAATATTAGCTAATCCTTCAGCTGCAATCCGCGATTCTTTTTTTACAGATTTAGCAATTCCTTTTTCTCTTAAATAATTAATTGCTTCTTCCATATTACCATTTGTTTCACTTAAAGCTTTTTTACAATCCATCATTCCAGCACCAGAAACTTCACGAAGTTCCTTAACCATATTTGCTGTAACTTCCATAATTTAATCCTCCTTTTATTTACTTAATTTGGCTACTAACTCTTCTTTTTTCATAGTTGAGTAACCTTTTATTCCGGCTTCTTTAGCCATTTTTTTAAGATCTGTTAAAGTTTTACTTTCTAATTCATCTTGTAAAGCCATTTCTTTAACACTTGCAATAACATCAGGATCTACTACTTCTTTAACATCCTTTTTTAAAGATTCTTCTTCCGTAGTTTTCTTTTCTTCTTCTGTTACATAATCTACTAATTCTAAATTATTAGCTTCGCAAATAGCATTAGTAAGTACCCCTAACATAACTTTAATTGAACGAACTGCATCATCATTACCAGGAATAACATAATCGACATCATCAGGATCACAATTGGTATCTACTACACCAAATACAGGTATCTTTAATTTTCTTGCTTCTTTAATCGCATTATATTCCTTTTTAGGATCAACAATAATTAAAGCTTGAGGTAATTTAACCATTTCCCGAATACCACATAATACTTTATTTAATTTTTCATATTCTTTCTTAAGTCCAATAACTTCTTTTTTAGGTAAAAGATCAAAAGTACCATTTTTTTCCATTTCTTCAATTTCTTCTAATCTTTTAACTCTTCTTCTAATAGTTCTAAAATTAGTTAAGGTTCCACCTAACCATCTTTCAACTACATAATAAGAATTACTTCTTGTTGCTTCTTCTAAGCAAACTTCTTGAGCTTGTTTTCTTGTACCCACAAATAAGAACTTACCACCATTTTCCGCAATAGTCTTAATTGCTTCATAGGCACTTTCTAAACATGCCTTTGTTTTTTCCAAATCAATGATATAAATATCATCCCTTGAAGTATAAATATACTCTTTCATTTTAGGATTCCATCTTTTTGTTTGATGACCAAAATGAACTCCTGCTTCTAATAAATTACTCATAGAAACAATTTCTGCCATAATTTTTTTCCTCCTTCGTTTTTTCTTCTTGATACTTCTTCTTACCTCTTCACTTATTCTTAAGCACTCGAAGAGTGTAATCCATATCAATGCTTATTCTTTACAGCTCTTTAAATTTTATCAAAAATTTAACGTAATTACAAGTATTATCTTATGTTTTTCTTACTTTTTTATGCATCTATTTAACAATCCATGCTGTAGGAACTCCACGAGTCCGATGACGTAAGGCAGAATCAATAGGATCATTAATCATTGTTCCATTAATTGCTATAACGGATGATGTTCCCCCATCTAAATTGGCTGCATTAATAGCCCCATATTGATACATTATTTCGGTAAGATCAACCATACTAGCGCCTTTACTCCGAAATTCATTACTATCGACAATTAACATGAGAACTATCCCATCTTTTCTTTGCCCAATTGCAGTTCTGGCAGCATATCCCCAACCACCATTACCTTTAATCACGGCTTTTTCACCATTTACAATAAGCAAAGGACCCATCGTTACACAATCCCGATAACCATCTTGAAGAGCCTTTTCTGCCCCTTCATTTTTGGTTAATAACAAAACATTATCATAATTAAATCCAATTAAATAACCATTCGGATGATTACTAATTACATTGCCATCTTTTATCGTTACCCCTAAAGGATTTTCTCCTTTAGTATTTGCTCCGGGATCAATAAATCCTCCCCCATTAATAGCAACTAAAGCATTATTTTCTTTTCCCATATCGTATACATATTGTCCACTTTTTCCTAACCATTTACTAACAACTAAAGAAATACGACTAGGATCATATACAGCAATTAAATAAGCATTGCAGTCATTAACAGTTAAATTAATTAATTTGTAAGCATCATCTTTTCGATGACTTAAAATTTGTTTTTCATAATTATTTAATTTTTCAAAATTTTCTTCTTCGGGATAATCCACCGGAAATTCAACTAAACTACTATCCGTACTCGTTTTAAATTCTTCAACATAATTATTACTTTTAACCGCTTTAATAGTTTCATTATCATAAAACCATTTACATAAATATTGATGATGCATTGTCCCCATAGCGGTTGTAATTAGCCAATTTTTAAAACCTTCATAAGGCCCATATAAAAGCAGTAAAACTCCACTACAACCAACAACATATAAAATAACTAAAGAATTAAAAATATTTATTAACCATTTCCGATAATTTACTACATGCCTATTTTTATTTAATAAATAAAAGCTAAAAATTAATAAGGCAAAAGAAAAAATTAACAAACTAATTACAATTAATCTTTTTTGATTACTAATAAGTTCATCACTATGAAAACTAATTATAAATAAAACTAAAAAACTAATAATTAAGATAATACTTAAACTTCTTAATAATAAACCTAATTTCTTACCATTAATCTTTTTCATAATTAACCTTTTCTAAGTAATTAACTACTTCATCTATCGTTTTTTGAAAATCATCATAATTTACATTAAACCATGTTATATTCATTTGGTTATTAAACCAAGTATATTGTCTTTTAGCATAATTACAAGAATTTTGTTTGGCTTTTGCTACAGCTTCTTCTAAAGTTATTTCATTATTAAAAAAAGGAATAAATTCTTTATAACCAATGCCAAATTTCAAAGGCTTAGAGGTTACTTCCTTACACATATAAGGCTTTATTTCATCAAGTAAAGGAACTAACATTTGATCAAATCTTTTATTAATACGGTCATATAAAGTTTTTCGATCAGTTGTTAAGCCAATAAAATATACATCCTTATATAAAAGTTTTAAATTTTGTTTAGAAGAAAAATCGTCATTTTCTTTATTAAATTGATAATCATATAAAGCAGCTTTTAAGTAATAGCCAGTTCCTCCCACCAAAATAGGAACTTTTCCCCGATTTAATATATCTTTAATTTTTTCTCGCGCATCTTGTTGAAAAAGATAAGCATTATATTCTTCATCAAGTTCTTTAATACTTAATAAATGATGCGGAATATGTTCCATTTCTTCTTCACTAACTTTAGCCGTTCCAACATTTAAATGTTTATAAACTTGCATAGCATCACAATTAATAATTTCCCCATTATATATTTGCGCTAATTTAATACTTAATTTTGTTTTGCCAACCCCGGTTGGTCCGACTATCGCTAAAATCACTTTAACCACCACTTTCATTCTATCATGAAAAGGACAAATTGACAAAGAAATAAATCATTGATATATTAATTTTGGTGAATTTAATTGAAAATTATAGGTATTATTGGGGAATATAATCCCTTTCATAATGGGCATATTTATCATATTGATACTATTAAAAACTTATATCCAGATAGTATAATTATTTTAGTTTTAAATGGTTATTTTTTACAACGAGGGGAAATGAGCATTTTAACTAAAGAAGATAAAGTAAAAATTGCTTTAAAAGAAAATATTGATTTAGTTATTGAATTACCTTTTATTTATGGTACCCAAAGCGCCGATATTTTTGCTAAGGCCAGCCTAAAAATTCTAGAGACTTTAAAGTGTGACTATATTATCGCCGGCAGTGAAAGTAATGATTTAGTAAAAATAGCAAAAATAAGTAATAAACAATTAAAAGATGCCAGTTATAATAAAATGGTTAAAAACTATTTAAATGAAGGTTTAAATTATCCTACAGCTTTAGCTAAAGCCTTAAATTTAAAATTTGCTTTTTTACCTAATGATTTATTAAATATATCGTATGCTAAAGTGATTATGGAAAATAATTATCAAATAAAATTAAAAACCATTAAAAGAACTAATGATTATCATGATTTAAATAGTGATGCGGATATTGTAAGTGCCTCCAATATAAGAGAAAAAATTAAAAATAAAAAAGACATTACTAAATATTTACCTAAAATAAGTCAAGAAAAAATAATTACCTTAAATTATGATAATTATTTTAAATTCCTAAAATATAAAATTTTAACTTGTCCTAATTTAAATATATATTTAGACGTCGATGAAGGAATTGAATATCGGTTAAAAAAATATATAAATGAAGTAAATTCTTATGAAGAACTTATAAAAAAAGTAAAAACTAAAAGATATACTTATAATAAATTAAATCGCTTATTTATTCATATTCTAATTGGTTTAAAAAAGGAGGATAATTTTAAAGTTACTTATGATTATCTTAAAATATTAGGTTTTAATCAAAAAGGCAAAGATTATTTAAAAAAAGTGAAAAAAAGTTTAAATTTACCTTTAACAGTTAATAAAGATTCTTTAATTTATGAATATGAATTAAAAGCTAGTCAAATATATGATTTAATTAATAATACTAATACTTATAATTTTGAATTACAAAATAAACCGATTAAAAAAATTTAAGCAAGATAACTACGATATACCCATCTATCAGTATTAATTTTAACCCAATTGCCACGAGTTGTCATAATAGCAACCGTGGTATTTTGCATTAAAGGAGCTTTAGTTGAAAGAATTTTACCATTGGGTGACTTTCGAACATTTAAGCTTGTCGCTGTCGTTTTTAAAGTTTTATATATTTTAGAAGGTTTAGTTTTAGTTAAAAAATTTTTACTTACCCATTCTTTATCACTTATTTTAGCCCAAGTACCTACTGTTTCTAAAATTTTTACTTCCGTATTTTTAGGTAAAGAATTAATACATTTATAATTGGTTCCAGGACCAATTCGGACATTTAAACTTTCGGTGACGTACCAATAATTATCCTCTTCTTCTTTATCTTCATATAATTTTACAAAAGGAATACCTTTCGTCGTTAAAACTTGAGTAAAATTAGGATCGATAAAAAAAGCTTCTTCGGGTTTTACGGCACCATTATTTGTCCGAATAACCCAAATACCATTAGAGTTTTTAATCCAGCCGGTACCAATTAGTTTTCCCCGACCAACCGAAATATGAAAATGATAACCTGTGGCCTTCCCGTCATCCCCTTCTTCAACAATTTTATCTCCTCGCTTAAATTTTTGTCCTACTTTTAAATTTTTAAAATCGCTATCATTAGGATGAACGATAATAATAGTTACATAATCTGTGAATGTGGGTGTAATTACTAAAGAAGTAGATTCTAACCATAAAGTATTGCCAACATTAGTTCCTACGCCATAAATTTTTTTTACTACCATCTCATCACAAGGACAATAAAAATAAGCTTCTTTCTTACTAGTTCCCCCATTATCATCAATAGGATAATCTTTAGGTTCCCCAGTATTATGTTGTTTATGAGAATAATTATCACTATAACCTTGAGTAATATTCATTTTCTTTAAAGGATAAGTTAAATAATTCATAAACATTTCCTTCTTTCTTTAATATTTTATGCATTTATATTTTTAAAGAAACGATTATTGTCCTATTTTTCTTTTTTTAATTTTAAAGCATAATTATTAAAAAAAACTTTATACTATAAAAATAATATTTTATAATAAATATGAAATGAGGAAAAAAATGAAAAAATTTTTTAAAAACGAAAAAAAACAAATTATTATTTTATTAACTATTATTTTTATATCTATGCTATTATTAAATATTTTTACTCCCTTAATTGCGGATGACTATAATTATTCATTTAATATGAAAACTTTAGAAAGATTAAGAACAATTCCGGATATAATTAATAACCAAATAATTCATTATAGGGAATGGGGAGGAAGAAGTGTTGTTCATACTTTAGTTAATTTCTTTTTACTATATCCTAAAATTATCTTTAGTTTCTTTAACTCTTTTATTTATACTCTTTTAGTTTTTTTAATTTATTATCATGCTAAAATGGCCCTTAAGTTAAATAACGATGTTCCTATGGGAATATTATTAATTCATTTTTTACTTTGGTTTACTTTACCAACGTTCGGTCAAACCTGTTTATGGTTAACTGGCTCTTGTAATTATTTATGGTCAATGGTTTTAATGTTATTATTTTTAATACCTTATCAAAAAAGAAATAAGGAAAAAAACTCTATTTTTAATATTTTAATGATGTTTATTTTAGGTATCCTTGCTGGTTGGACTAATGAAAATACAGCCTTTGGTTTAATCATTATAATATTAGGTTTCCTAATAAAAGAAAAATATGAAAAAAAGAAAATTGGCAAAGATAAAATCATGGGTTTAATTGGTACTATCATCGGATTTATCATTATGATTGCTGCTCCCGGCAATTATATTAGAAGTGAATATTTTATAGACAATGATCCTTTAATAATAAAATTAATTAAAAGAACTTTAAATATTACTTCTGCAAGTATTAATTATTTATTACCTTTAATAATATTATTAATTATTTTTATTACTATAAATATTTATAAAAAGAAAAAATTTAATATTCCTATGCTTATTTTTATAATTGGCAGTTTCTTTACCATTTATGCTATGTGTCTTTCCCCTTTTTTCCCTCCTCGAGCCTATTTTGGAACTATTGTATTTGCCATAATAGCTATATCAATTTTATTTTTAGATTTATATAATATAAAATTATTTAAATACATAATGCTTGATTTATTAATAATATTAAGTTTTAAATTTATTAGTGAATATTCTGTAACATTTTTAGAAATAAAAGATTTTTATAATATGTGGCAAGGTCGTATAGATTATATTATTGATGCAATAGATAATAACAAAGAAATGGATTTAATAAATTATGAAACTAATAACTCTCATCATCCAAAATATGGCATCATGGATTATGATGAACCATTAATAGAACTAGTTTATAAGCGATATAAAAAGTAATATCACTTTTTAATATTACTTTCTCTTAAAATATAAATTGGTCTTTTTTTCGTTTCTAAATAAGTTTTAGCAAGATATGCGCCCATAACTCCTGTACAAAATAATTGAATACCACTTAAGAAAAATAAAATACAGACTAAACTAGGCCAACCTCCTACCGGATCACCAAAACATAATGTTTTAATAATTATAACTATAATCATTAAAAAGGAAATAAAACATAATAATATGCCAATAAAAACTGATACCATTAAAGGAGCTGTCGAAAAGGCGATAATCCCATCAAAGGCATAGACAAGTAATTTGGAAAAACTCCATTTAGTTTCCCCAGCACTTCTTTTTATATTTTCATATTCTAACCATTTAGTTTTAAAACCAACAAAACTAAATAAACCTTTAGAATAGCGATTATATTCCGGCATACTTAAAATGGCATCAACCATCATTCTTCGCATTAAGCGAAAGTCTCTAGCTCCATCAACCATTTCCGTTTTACTTATTTTATTAATTAATTTATAAAAACAGCGAGCAAAAAAACTACGAATCGGCGGTTCCCCTTTTCTTGTTACTCTTCTCGTTCCCACGGAATCATAGTCTTCATTTTTTAATATATCATACATTTTTTCAAGCATTGAAGGAGGATCTTGTAAATCTACATCCATAGTTGCTACATAATCACCTTTAGCATATTCTAAACCAGCATAAATAGCTCCTTCTTTACCAAAGTTACGCGAAAAAGATAAATAATGAACTATTTTATCTTTTTTGGCTAATTCTTTGCAAATTGATAAAGTTTTATCTTTACTACCATCATCGACAAAAATAAGTTCAAAATTAACTTTCTTAGCCATTTTTTTAATTACTTTCTTTATTTCTTCATAAAATAAAGGAATAGCATCTTCTTCATTATAACAAGGTATAATAATTGAAATTAATTCCATAAAGTGCCTCCTTAAATATTAAATTTTTTATTATATTCTAAATCGGGAAATATTTTAATATCTAATCGATTTTTAATTATATTATGACGATACAAGGTTTCGGAAATTCTTTCACCTAAATAAATAGCATGAGGCCAATTATCCGTATTACCATGATTAGGAACATGTAAATAAATAGTTTTTTCGCCTCGTTTTTCCGCCGAAGTAATTTGTTCAATTATATCATTACCAATGGCTTCAATTACATAAGAATTATTTTCAGAAAATGTTTTAATAGAATTATTAAATTCTACTAAGAATAAACATAATAAAAGAGGAAATAAAACAAATGCTTTAGGAAATCTTTTTAATAAATAAGTTAGCATTAAAAATTCTAAAAGCAAAATGTTAGCCCATAATCCATAAGTATATTGAATATGGGAAGTATAGCTAGCATTAACTTTCGCAGATAGTAAAATAAAGTAAAAGGCTAAAACAATTATACAAATAATTACACTTAAGATTAAATCACGATACTTTTTTCCTTCTTTTTTCTTTATTAAATCGTAGATAAAAACTATCATAAAAATAAAGGTAATCATAGCAAAAACTAAAAATATTTTTTTATTAATTGTAAAAAAGCTTAGCTTTAAATTTTCTAAAGCACTTTTTAGGGAACTAAAGAAATTATCTTGGATTCCAAAGCTAGCTCTTCCCCCAGTTAATTCAAATAAGGCTGATATTATAAAAGCTCCTATAATACCAAATAATATAAAATATTTTTTGATAAATTCTATAATCTTAAATTTACCCTTAATTTCTTGAAAAAATTTAATTAAAATTTGACTACCCGCGTATGTTGCTAAAACAATACTGCAATATAAATTAGAAAATATAGCAGCATATATAACTAATAGGAGAACACCTAATTTTAAAGGATTAGAAAAATCTAAATTATACTTAATATTTTTATTTTCCATAAACCAAAAAACAATAATGAAATTTAATAAATTGGGAATTAAATAAAAGAAATAGCATGTAACATTTTGCGCTAAAAACATATGTTGATTTCCTTCTAGAGAAGATAAAAAAATTATAAAATGAAACACTAAAAATAATAAACTTATTAAAATTGTATGAACGTTTTTTAAAGAAAAAACATGAGATAGCATTTTAGCAAAGAAATAAACATATAAAGATATAAATAAAGCAACAGTAAAAGCACTTACCATAGTTAAAGAGCCTAAATAATTATGCGTAATAGGATATACAATATATGATGCAATACTGCCACAGATAGGCATTAAAGTTTCGGGTAATACTCTCGCCGGATTCCAAGCATGAATAAGCGGAATAAAACTTCTCGGAGCTGCAATATAAGTCCAATCATCGGCATCATATACTATTAAAGGGTATATATTCGTAAAAAATACATACATAAATGCTAATATTACTATAGCCATTATTAAAAAAGATAAATGTTTAAATTTTGTTTTCATCTTAACCCACCAATTAAATTATATTGTACTTTTTAATATTCGTCAAACGTTTATCTTATTATAATCTTTATTTTATTTTTTAATACAATTTCAATTAAAATTTTAGTTAAATTATTTAACATAAATTATCGTTTTAAAAACAAATGTTTGATATAATTTTTATAGGGAAACTTAATTGTTGAGTGCTTGCCAACTTTCTTTTAGAGGAGGCTTGATATTATGAAGAAAAAAGATTTATTAATCTCATTTCTAATACTAATTATCATTTTATTAATAGTCTCTGTAATGATTCTATATATAAAGAAATAGCACTCAATCTAGATTAAGTGCTTAACCAAACTTAGGTAAGTACTCAACTCGCGAAGTTAAGTCTTCCCTTTTTATTTTATGAAAATTTCCTTGCTAAATACATAATTCTATTTTTACTCGAGTTTTCCGAGTTTCCTATCAATCTGGTGTCCTCGGCAGGATTCGAACCTGTGACCTATTGCGTCGGAGGCAATCACTCTATCCAACTGAGCTACGAGGACTTACCAATATTTTATTAAATTTTTCTAAAAAAGTCTACTCTTTTAACAAAGCTAAAGTATATTTTGTAAAATAAATTAAAATTAGACCATAAATAAGACTTATTAATTGCGTATTTTCAATAACTAAACCATTTAAATAATGGGAATAAGTTAATATAGGAACCATCATTAACATACATTACTTTACTTTTCGCCGAAATCTTTTTTTCTTTAATTAAACTTTGTAATTTAGCTTTTAATTTTTTAGTAGTTTCTTTTAATACTTCTTCTTCGTTATAACATGGAACTACAACATATAAAATATTATTTTTCATCCTATTTACCTTCCTTTAAATATTTTTTTATTACTTCTTCCCATTTTTTAATTACTTCATTAGGAGTATATTCTAAAGCTTTTTCATAAGCTTTATTTTGCATAAATGAATATAACTTTGAATCCATTAATAATGAGTCAATCTTTTGGGCAAATTCATTTTCTTTACCTTCTTTTATTAAAAAACCATTTTCGCCATCTATAATTAAATCATTTATTCCCGGGATATCATAAGCAATACAAGGTATTTTTAAAGCCATAGCCTCTAAAATGACCATGGGCAAGCCTTCCGTTTTTGAAGCCATTACCAATATTTTAGAATTTCTTAAATACTTTTGAATATTTTCTTGATTTTGATAACCTAAAAGTTTTATTTTATTTTTTAAATTTAGAGTATTTATTTTACTAGCAATATTAGCAAATTCTACACCATCACCTATAATAAAAAACATATTAGTTTTTTTCGTATTAGCAAAAATATCTATTAAATCACTAACTCTTTTACCCGGATGCATCCGAGATACACTAATAATATTATTTTCTTTAGTATTAGAAAAATTATCATTAGTTATATTTAGCATATTTGGTACCCATTTAATATTAATAGAAGGATTAGTAATTATTTTTTCATAATCTTTTTTTAAAGTTTTAGTTAAAGCAAATAAATAATCAATATTTAAATACTTATTTTTTAAAATATTTAAATACTTAGAATCATTATTATGATATCTATGTTCTATCGCAATAAGAATTGTATCTTTATTTTTATATTGAGATAATTTTTCACTTATAAAAGATTCTGTACCTACCATTATTTTACTATTATTATTTTTAATTTCTTTAATCATTAAATGTTTTTTTAAATATAAAATTTTAATACTTTTTAATCCTTCTTTAAAAGTCTTAAATAATTTAAAATGTTTTAAATAATTAATAAATTCTTGTCGATTAGGTTCACCATTATATAAATAACGGATTTTTATTTTTTTATCAACTAAATTAGCCTGATTATTTTTTAAATTATATAAAGAAACAATTTCCACAGGATATTTTTGGGATAAAGCATTAGCACTATTAATAGTAGCTGTTGGAATTCCCCCATAACCTAAATGCAATACGAAAAATGTTATTTTATTATCTTTTTTATTCATACTTAACCTCGCAATTTAATTAATAATTTTAAAATATAATATCTTTTGTTATTAATTAAATTATATATTAACTTATGATTTCTACTTAAAGTTTTTAAATATTTATTTTCTTTATAATTAGGAAAATTAGTATTTAAATAATTTAAATAAGGTAATATATTAGTTTTTATTTCTTTATTAGTAGATGTTTTAATTACTCTTACTAAAGCATATATTAAAATATGTTTAATAGCTAAAAATTCTATTTCTTCTTTAAATTCGGCATAGGCATTTTCTTTTTGATAATAACTAATTATATCCTCAAAACCTTTTAATATATCTTTATTTTTTTCTAAATTTTGACTATTCATTATCGAATTTTGACGATATATATAATAATATAAAGCCTCATCAACATAAGATATTTTGTTAGCTTTCAATAAAACTTTTAAAGTAAAACGCATATCTTCATAAATTACTCCTTTAGAAAACAATAAATTATTATCCTTTATTATTTTTTGAGAAAACATTTTATTCCATACAGCCCAAGAGTTAAATAGTTGATTTTTATCTATGGCTAAATTGCCTACTTGATTTGGTATATAATTTTTTTCAATCTTTTTTTGCTTATCTTTAACGGTATAATAATTACATATAACAACATCACTATTATTTTTTTTAATCGCCTTATACATTTTTTCAATATAATCAGAAGCTATGTAATCATCGCTATCAATAAAAGTTAAATACTTTCCTTGGGCTTTTTTTAAACCATAATTTCGAGCATCACTTAATCCCCCATTTTCTTTTTCATAACTTTTTATTAATTGGGGATATTTTTGATAATACTTTTTGATAATAGCTTTGGAATCATCTAAAGAGCCATCATTTACAATAATAATTTCGATATTAGAATAACTTTGCTTAACTAAAGAATCTAAACATTTTTTTAAATATTTTTCCACATTATAAACAGGAACTATTATACTAACTAAATCCATTATTTCACCTTTTCATTATTAATATCCTCAAGTAAATTTTCAAACTTTTTAATTTGTTTTTGATAAGTAAATTGCTTAATATATTCTTTACCATTTTGACTTAACTTTTGATAATAATTTTTTTCTTTAATTAGTCTTTGCATGCCTTTTATAAATTCATCCTTATTTGCCGCAATTATACCACACTTTCCACCATTAGCTAATTCTGTACTTCCCCCGACTGGTGTAGTAATAAAGGGTTTACCTAAAAATAGGCCTTCGGCTATAACTGTAGGAAAACCTTCTGATAAAGATGTCATAATAATAGCATCACTTTTTTGAAAATAAGGATAAGGATTAGTTTTAAAACCTAATAATTTAATATATTGTTCTAAATTATTTTCTTTAATTTTCTCCTTGACGGCATTTTCTAACTCACCATGACCGATCATCCAAACTTCAAAATCTTTAGTTACTTCTTTTAAATCTTTAACAATATCAATTAAATAGAAGGGATTTTTTCTTTCTTCAAATCTTCCGGCATATAAAAAGGTAAATTTATTCTTTTTAATCGTTACTTTTTCTTTAACCTTTTCTTCTATTTTATTAAAATCAAAGGAATTATTAATTATAACTGTTTTATCTTTATATTCTGGATATAATTCTAATATTGAATTATAGGTATTTTCGGATATAGCCACAATTCTATTTAAGTGTTTAAAAGCTTTCTTTTGTAAATGAAATTGATAAAATTCATTTTTTAAAAAATAAATATCCGAATGAATCCAAGCTATAGTTTTTCCTTTTTTACTAAGAAAATAAGTAGGAATTAACATATTAAAAGCTATTTCATAATCATATTCTTTCTTTAAATAAATTTTTCTTAAAATAGAAGGAAAATGTTCTAATAAGATTTTAACAGTCCACATTTTTAAATGACCATCTTTAGTAGAATCAATTATTGGTTTTAAAATATTAATATTAGCATTAGTTTCTTCTTTTTTGATATTAGAATGCCAGTATTCTAATATATCAATTTCGTATTTCGCAGGATCTAATCTATTAACTAAATTAGATAAAATTGCTTCCGCTCCCCCACCATAAGTATAAGACCAAATAACAAATAATAATTTCTTTTTCTTTGCCATATTAAGACTCCTTAATTTGATATTTTATTTTTAAAAAATTAAATACTTTATTAATTATTTCGATAAATATTTTATCTTTCATAATAAACATTAAGCCAAAATATATTAAAATAGCTATGCCAATTTGGAAAATAATAATTAAAATAATATTAAGATTAATTAAACCAATTAGTTTACAAACAATAAACATTATTATTGATGCTATTAATGGTTTATAATTATTTATTATTATTTCGCTTAATCTAACATATTCCTTGGAATAATGTAATTCGATAATTAAAACTAAAATTTCGGAGAATAAAGAAGTAAGACAAGCCCCATATATCCCTAAATAAGGAATCAATAGGAAATTTAAAACAATATTAGTTATAGCTCCAAGTACAGTAGCTTTTGTATATTCTTTATCTTTTTTAATAGCTAATAATAACTGCGTACCTAAGATACTATTAAAACTTGTTATAACTATTAAAGGACAAATAACTAAAATAACTCGAGAAACTTCTTGAAATTCCTCACCCAAATAAATAGGAACAAAATTTTTAGCAATTGCTACAAGTCCTAACATCATAGGAAAAGCTAAAAATAAAGAAAAAGAAATAGATTTATTAATATATTTAACAATATCCTTTTTATTATTATTCGCTGACAAATTAGCTATTCGAGAAAGAATAACATAACCCATTGATTGTAAAATATTAATAATCATTTTTACAATTCGATAAGCATAATCATATACTCCGACATTAGATAAAGTTGGAGTTAAATAACCTAACATGGTTTTATCCGCGAGAGAATAAACATAATTAGCCGATTGGGGAATAAATAAAACAAATGATTCTTTTAAATGTTTAAAAGGATGCAACTTAACTTTCTTTAAAGGCATAAGATAATTTTTTAAAAGAAACCACATCGATATATTTCCTAAAAAATTCGTGGTACATACTAAAATAACATATTTACCTAAATCTTTAGGGCTTTTAATAAAGATAAATAAGCAAATAATAAAGATTATTTTAATAATAAAATTTCTTATTGTAATAGATTTAAAATCTTCTATTCCATTATAAAACCAACTTATTTCAATTGCCGAACCAATTACCGTCAAAATATTAATAATAAAATAAATACTATATTCATTATAAATACAAAACATTAATAAATAAATAATTAAGACCGGAATAAGTAAAAGTAATTTTAAAAGAATTATTTCATAAGTCGTTATGGATAATTTTTCTTTATCATCCCGAATATAAGCAATTTTCCGACACCCATAAAGGCTTGTCCCAATGGAACCAAAAATAGTAAATAAGGTTACAATGGAATCGACAAAAGAATAAACTCCACTTTGATATAAACCTAAAGTTCGCGATAAATAAGGAGTAGTAATGACGGGCAAACAAGTAGTAAATATTTGAAAAATCATATTATAAATAACATTCATCGTCACACTTTTATTTTTCATGATTTACCTCCCTTATATTCAAGTCTAAACACCTTAAAGTAAGAGTTAAAAAGGTCATCGGAAAAATATTTCCGAATCCATGTCCAGCGATATAAGTGGCTAAGAAAAATTCCATAATTGTAGCTCCCAGAAAAATATTGGTTAAATTAAAGTGTTTCTTTAAATTCTTAAAAATTTTAAAACTTAACAATAAAAATATAAAAATATAAGGACCAACTAATAAAATAGTTCCTAATATACCTACAATAGCTACTTGACCAATATAATCTTTTTCAATATATTCAAAACGCGATACATACCCTAAACCAAAAGTTAAATCCCTAAATTTATGATTATCTTTATTTAAGACATCTTCATACATTAGGATTTTAAAATGACGATAATCAGTTTTTGCACTTTGGGGTAATAAAACGGTTTTCTTCCAAAATTCTAAATTTTCTTTAACGGGATATAAATCAACATAAAGTTTATAAATACCTAAATTGGTATAATTACGAGAAAATTGATTAATAAATAATTGTTCTTCTTTTTTACTCATATTTTTCTTTTTCGCTAAATCAAATAAACTAATACCAATTAAACTTTCATTATCATCATCGTCTTTATCATCTAATTCCAATAAATCTTCATCATCAATAATAATATCCGCTGCCGCATAACTATTATTAGAACTATTATTGCGAAAAATATTTATTTTGTAATTAATTGGCGAATATTGAAATAACAGACGAAAAATAAATAATAAAATAACCGTATAAAATAATAAAATAAAATTAATTTTTTCTTTTTGGAATAATTTATAAGCTGGAGTAATAACTAAAAGCATTCCTAAAGCAATAAATATGCCATAAGTACAAGCTTTCGTTGATAACATTAAACAAGCTAATAGCTTAATAGGATAAGTTATGTAAAGAATCCTTTTATTAGTTAAAACTAAATATAAAGTTGATACCATTAAAGTAATAATTAAAACTAAAGATAATTGATTAGTAACAAAAAACCATCCTTTGGTACTATAAAAATCAGCATTTTCCATAGTTAAATCCGTAAACCAGTCAAAGATACTACCATGGATAGGTTCACTTTTTAATAATGCTGAATCATAAGCAATATAACCAATTTTAAAAATATTAGATATAACAATTGTTAAACTAATTAAAAAACAGATTAAAGATATATCTTTAATTATAGTATCCTTATCAATATCATTTAAAAAGATAATTACTAAAAGTAATAAACATAAACCATAAGTTCTAAACAAATAATAAAATTCAACTAAAAAATTATTGGATAAACCATTTATTAAACTATTATCCATAACATATACATTATATAAATGGAAAATAATAAAAACGATATAGAATATTCCAAGTATAATTAGTCCAATTTTATATTTTTTTAAAATTTTGAAAACTCGATTCCGATTTTGATATAGACATAAACAAAATAAATATCCTACAATTAATATTTTAAATATTTCAATTAAAGCTAAGCCAAATATTTGAATTTTATCGCCAATTAATTCTTCATATGTATCAATAAATGGCGTTAAAAAGATAAATATTAATATTTGGATATTTATTTTAGAGGCTAATTTATCTAGTAATTTTTTCATTGTACTTCTCACCTATTTCTATTTTTTAGGAAAATTATATAAATATTTTTTTAAATGTTCTTCTATATATTTTGTTTCCTTAGCATATTTCTTATTCTTAAAAAGTTGCGTATTTTTAATGGAAACTTCAGGATTAAAATATTTTTGTTTATTTTCATGTTCCCGATTTTCATAACCTAAAAATTTAATTATTTTTTTTAAGGTTTCCTCATAATTATAAATTAAATCTTCAAATTGAACTTTTAATACTTTTTTACTATCCGTTGGTTTTTCAATTTCTCTAATTCTTCTAAATTGATCACAAAATTCTTCCACATTACAAGAATATGGCACAGCTTCATTATCCAAAGTCCAAACATATTTATTAGATAAGAAAACGTCTCGAGGATCACGTTCTACTACTATAACTTTTAAATTATCATCAAAATAATTATCAACGCGAAATAAATTATGGGGTAATAATAATTGGTCTAATACGATATCATTACTACTATCAAACATAGCCAAACAATCATTTACATATTTTTTAGCTAATGTATAAAATTCACTCGCACTAGGATAACTTAAAAGCATCTTAGGATATCTTAAAGGGCGATCAAGAATAACTTTATTAAAAGTTATAAGTTTAATCACTCTTCTAAACACTAATTTAACAAACATTGAAAAATTAACTCTTTCTTGCATATACCAATAAAGAGATGTTTCATAATTGGTTAATTCTTTAACAAATTCGCAGCTTCTTTCATAAAATTTGGGACCTATTTTCTTTTGATAATCACCTACCCACCAGTATTTTTTATCATATAGTTCTTTCATTCTATTTAAAAAACTATGTAAAGCTTCGTCTCCTCTTAAAGCATTATTTCCAATTAAAAGCTTATCTTCTAAATCAAATAAGCCATCAGGGCAATGTAAAAAAACATATTCAAAAGTTCCATATTCATTATTGACATCTTTAAATTCTCTAACTAAATCCGTTATAGCGGATGAACCAGAACCCATATAACCAACTGGTACAATTATTTTACGCATTTTTTTCACCTTTATCCTTTTTCTTTGGTTTATGTTCATATAAAATATTCGTTCTTAAAACTAAATATAAAAAGAAAATCATCATTACTACATACATAAATATAGCTTGTTTATTATCGCCAATAACATAAAGAATTGAAATAAGAGAAAAAATTCCATTCATAGCATAAATAATTAAAATTGTTTTAGTAGGACTAGAAGTCATTCTTAAAAGTTGATGATGCAAATGTTCTTTATCAGGGTGGCCAATTGATTCTTTTTTTAGCATTCTTCTTAAAATAGCTAAAATAGTATCAAAAATGGGAATAAATAAAATTATTAAAGGAATAACAATCGAAGTAATAGTAGTAACTTTATAACCTAACAAAGCGATTACTGAAATCATAAAACCTAAAAACATACTACCCGTATCCCCAATAAAAATCTTCGCGGGTGGAAAATTATGAAATAAAAAACCTAAAGTACTACCCAACATTATTAAAGATAAAATTATATCTAAACCACCCAAAGAATTTAAAGTAAAACCTAAAATGGCAATGGTTAAAAAATAAATAGAACTAATACCTGAAGATAGACCATCTAAACCATCTATTAAATTAATTGCATTAATTATAGCCACAATAAAAAATATTGATAATAACATATTAATCCAGGTAGGAAACGTTAAAGTAAAACCTAAAATAGTTAAATCATTAAAATAAAGTTTTCCATACAAAACAACTATCATAGCCGCGATCGTTTGACAAATAAATTTATAACGCGCCGGAATCGAACTTATATCATCGACAATCCCGGTTAAAATAATAATGAATCCTCCGATTAAAATACTTATCATTTGGCTAGAAATTGCTCCATATAAAATATAACCTAGTAAAAACGCTAAAAAAACCGCTAAACCTCCTAAGCGTGGAATAGGTTTTTTATGAACTTTTCGTTCATTAGGATAATCCATTGCATTTATTTTTATGGCAATTTTTTTTACTATAAATACTAATAATAGGCTTGCAATAAAAGTAACGATAACAATATTGTAAACACTAAAGCCATTTACTTCATAATTCATATTTTTAATCTCCTAATACTTATTATACCAACAAAAGCCCTTAAGTAAAAGTTTTTTTACACAAATATTCATTATTATCTTGCAGACTTTTTTTAATTATGATAATCTTTTAATAGAAAGAATGTGATTTAATGAATAAACGTGGTTTTACCTTGGTTGAATTATTAGCTATTATTTCTATTTTAGCTATAATTATTACCATAAGTGTTTCAGCATTTCATAATACCCAACAAACTATTATTGAAAAACAATATGAAAATATAGTTAATGATATATTACTTAAAGCGGAAGATTATGCTCATAAAAATGGTTTTACTATAAATATTACATTAACTGTTAATGATTTAATTGAAAAAGGCATTCTTTTACCTAATGATGATGGATATATAGTTAGCCCTATAGATCAAAAAATTATGAATTGTTTTATTATTGAAGTAGTATATATAAAAGGAGAAAAAGTTGATGGTATAACCGGTCCAAGCACATACGAAGCTCATATTTTAGAAGAAAAAGAAATGGTAGATGGCGTTTGTCAATAAAAAAGAACCTCACGAGTTCTTTTTTTAATATTGTTTACCAATATACACTTTACTAATAGCCTTTTTACCGCAGACAACACAAGGTCCATCAATTTCTTCATCTTCTATTAAACATCTAGTTTTCATTGTTGTATCTTCCTTAATTTTATTTTCACAATTGACATCCCCACACCAATTTATTTTAATAAATCCTGGTTTAGTTAAGGCAATTTCTTTTACTTCATCATATGTTTTGGCATCATAAATCATCTTATCGCGTCTTTCTTTAGCTTTTAAAAACATATCTTTTTGCATACTTACTAATAATTCTTTAATCTTTATTAAAACATTATCAAAAGAAACTTTTATTTTTTCCAACGTATCTCTTCTTACAATAGTTATTTCATTATTTTTTAAATCTCTTTCCCCTAGTTCAATTCTTAAAGGATACCCCTTTACTTCAGCTTCAGCAAATTTAAAACCAGGTGTTTTATTACTTAAATCAACTTTATAAGAAATATTATTTTCTTTTAACATGTTTTCTAATTCAGTTAATTCTTTACTCACTTCACCAATTGGAATAATAATTACTTTCCATGGGGCAATTTTAGGAGGCAAAACTAAGCCATTATCATCACTATGCGTCATAATAAGGCCCCCTATCATCCGCGTTGTTACTCCCCAACTAGTTTGATATGGTGTTTCTAATTTATTATCTTTATTAACAAATTCAATTCCAAAAGCTTTGGCAAAATGTTGTCCAAAATAATGGCTAGTTCCATTTTGTAAAGCATAACCATCATACATCATAGCTTCAATAGTATAGGTTTCGATAGCTCCCGCGAATTTTTCCTTCTCGGTCTTTTTTCCAGTAATAACTGGCATAGCTAAATAATTTTCTTGAAATTCTTTATAAATATTTAACATTTTTAAAGTTTCTTCTAAAGCTTCTTCTTTCGTAGCATGCATAGTGTGTCCTTCTTGCCATAGAATTTCTCTACTTCTTAAAAATGGTCTAGTTGTTTTTTCCCATCTAACAATAGTACACCATTGATTATATAATTTAGGTAAATCGCGATATGATTTAATAATTTTTTTATAATGTTCACAAAATAAAACTTCACTAGTAGGCCGAACGCACATTCTTTCTTCTAATTTTTCACTTCCCCCTTGAGTAACCCAAGCTACTTCAGGCGCAAAACCAGCCACATGTTCTTTTTCTTGATTTAATAAAGATTCAGGAATAAACATAGGCATTTGCACATTTTCATGCCCCGTTTCTTTAAATTTTTGATCTAAAACATGAACCATTTCTTCCCAAATGGCATAACCTAAAGGGCGAATAATCATACTTCCTTTAACGGAAGAATAATCAACTAAATCAGCCTTTTTACATACATCAGTATACCATTTAGCAAAATCTTGATCTCGATTAGTAATATCTTTATTCATCACTATGCCTCCGTTTCATCAAATTCTTTTAATTCATTATCCATAGTTAATATTTCATTAACTTTCTTCGTGGCACTATTTAATTTTTCATTACAAAATTTAACTAATTGCATTGCTTCCGTATATTTATTTATCGCATCATCTAATTCCACATTACCACTTTCTAATTCTTTAACTATTTGCTCTAATTCACTTAAAGCATTTTCAAATGATTTTTCCATTTTTTCCTCCTTTATTTTGTTCTTTTTCTAACATTACTTAAAGAAATATCTACCCAATTATCATTTGGTTCCTTACTTATATTTTCTTTTAAAGTATCAATCATTAATATTTCTATATATTTTTTTTCTTTTAAAATATCCGTGAAATGTTCTAAATTAATTTTTTGTAAGCGCGATATATTGGCTAACTTTTTTTCTTCTTCCTTACTCTTAGCTAATAATTTCTCTAATTCTTCACTTGTATCACTCAAAACAATTTTTTCTTCATTATCGTTATTACTGATACTAAATAAGACTTTAAAATTTAAAACAATTAAAGCAATAGTAGCTAATGTAAATAATAATATTTCGCTTATACTTTTATAAAAAATGGCTTCTACCATTAAATTAGTTGTAAAATTCAAAGTTATAAGTATTAAGAATAAATTTAAGATAATGGCAAATATTTTCTTTCTTTTGGATTTTACCCTATTCTTCATATTATTTTCTAAAAGAATTTTATTATTATTTTTAATTCTTTGCCTTTCATTTTTTATTTTTTTATCTAATATTTCTAATTCTAATAATTCCTTTTTTTCATCTGAATTTAATTTTTCTTCTTGCATCTTTTCAACCAAATATTTCCGTTTTAATATTTCATATCTAGCGCTTAATTCTTTTAATTTATCACTCATTATTTTATCTCCTTAACTTTAGCTATAACTTCCCCTTCATATAATTTAATGTTTACTTCCGCATTTATTTTAAGATCCTTGCTTCTTTTTACCACTTTATTATCTACTTTAACTAAAGAATAACCTTTTTCTAAAATATTTAAAGGATTTACTAATTTTAAAGTATTTGTTAAGATGGTAAATTGATTTTGCTTTTTTTCAATTAAACTAAAAGGATTTTTAATAATATACGAATTAGTTAGTTTTTCTAAATTACTTTGTTTATTATTGATTATTTTTTCCATATTATTATTTAAGGTTTCTAATAAGCCATTAAATTTTTGCATTTTTAATTCGTAAATAGTCATTGGATTTTTTAATACAAAACTATTGCGAAAATTTCTTAAATTAATAAATTTAGTATTAATCATATTTTTAATATTTTTATTTAATCTTATTTTATAATTATCAATAACATTATTAATATCTAAAATTGTAGGTACGGCCATTTCCCCAGCCCCCGTGGGAGTTGGCGCTCTTAAATCAGCAACATAATCAGCAATAGTCCAATCAATTTCATGACCTACCGCGGAAATAACAGGGGTTTTACATTCATAAATTGATCTAGCAACACATTCTTCATTAAAAGCCCAAAGATCTTCAATTGAGCCACCGCCCCGGCCCACAATAATGGTATCTACTCCATAAGCATCCGCTTTTTTTAATTGTTCGACAATATTTAAAGCCGCTTCTTTGCCTTGAACTAAAGTTGGAAATAAAATAACTTCGCAGATAGGATATCTTCTATTTATAGTACTCATAATATCTTTTACTGCTGCCCCAGTGGAAGCGGTAACAACACCAATTTTTTCAGGAAACTTAGGAATAGCTTTTTTCTTTTCGGAAGCAAATAAACCTTCAGCTGCCAACTTTTTTTTCAATTTTTCGTATTCAATATATAAAGCCCCAATACCATCTAGCTCCATTTTTTCAACATAAACTTGATAACTTCCTTGCGCCGGATAAGCACTAATTCGTCCCACTACTAAAACATTCATTCCATCTTCTGGTTTAAAGGAAAGTTTACTCGCTTCTTTATTAAACATAACAGCATTAATTCTCGCACTTTCATCTTTTAAAGAAAAATATAAATGCCCTGTTGAATGATTTTTAAAATTACTTATTTCCCCTTTAAGAAAAACTTTATTTAAAAAAACATCATAGTCTAATAAACCTTTAATATAGTTATTAATTTCACTTATTTTTAAATATTTATTTTCTTCCACTTTTTAATCCTTTCCATGCTTCTTTTATTATACCATAATCTTTAAGGTAATTAGCCATTAAAACTTCTTTATGGGGGATTACAATTTTTTCTTTCTTCGAACCATATAGATAATGATTACTTTCTATTTCTTTAAAAATATATTCTATATATTCGGGAGTTAAATATAAAAACAAATTATAGAAAATATCCCAAGTTTCTTTACTTGATGTTCGAAGTAATTCTTTCAAATCGCCAATAATAGCTTCTTTTCGAGTATTTTCATAATCATCTAAAGTTTTACGATCCAATTTTTTTCGAAAATCAAACCATTTATTTCCTTCATATTGACTAGAAATATTATGAATAAAGTACGAAAATGTATATTCATTATCAAAAGGAACTAAACGATTAACTCCATTTTCTTTATTTAAAAAACCAATATTTCGATTTACGCGATCCCAAGAACCCAAAAAAATATCTAAAAAATATATTTTTAATAAATCATTAAAAATATTGGGTAAATCAGCCATAATTTTTTGATTTTGAGAATATTTTTGACTAAAAAAATTCCATATTTCATATAAAGAAGAGCTTTCTTCACGACTTAAACCTAATTCTTCTAAAGTATTAAAATTGCCTAAAAAATTTAAATCCTCAGTTACTATAAAAATATTATTATTATCTTTTACTAAATAAACATTAGGACAAACTAAACCTATATCTTGCGCAATTAAACTATAGATTATTTCCCGAATACCGAGTTCTAAATTGCTTAAAGCATATTCTTCTCTTTCTTCACTATCAAAAGCTTTCTTAACAAAAAAATGACCGTTACTTAATTCTAAAGGAGTTGCTTCCTCACATTTTTTAATTTTTATTATATCATTATCCGAGAAAATCATTCTTTAATTATCCTATCCAATACCGCATTAATAATATTTTTAACGGCTTCATCAGAATATTTTTTAGCTAGTTCAATAGCTTCATTAATAACGACAACTTCCGGAGTATCCATATACTTTAATTCATAAATAGCCATTCGTAAAATGGCTGCCCCACTTTTATCTATTCGATCAATAGTCCAGTCTACCATATATTTATTAGCAATACTATCTATTTTATCTTGATAAGTTATAACGCCAAAAACAATGTCTTTAACAAATTCATTAGCTATTTCTAAATTATCTTTAATAACATTTTCGACTTCATACGGGACTTTTTGTTCCTTATAAATATCTATTTGATACAAAATAATCATTATTTTTTCTCGTAATTCACTTCGTGTTAAAGCCATAATTTTACCTCTTCTCTTGTATAAATTATACCAAATTATTTTTCGAAAACCTAGTCTTTTATTTTTAAAACATCAAAATCGACGTCACCATTAATTCCCTTTACTGAACCAATATTACTAAATTGCCACATATCATAATTTTCATAACTAGTAGCATTAGTATAATGAGCTAACCATATTTGCGAATATTCTTTATCAAACCAAAAGTTTTCTAAATAAAATTTACTACTATAAAGCATTCCTTTATATCCTGCTTCTTCAACTACTTTTATAAAGTTTTGAGCTAAAGCATTTAAGTCATAAAAATTCAAATGAAAACTATTCCAACTACTCCAATTTTCCCAGTCAAATACAATTGGTAAATCTAATTTTTCACCATTTAAATTATTAATAATCCATTCAGCTTCTTCTATGGCCTCTAGTATATTACTCGCTTTACTATAAAAATAAACACCTACTTTTAACCCGGCGTCTTTGGCCTTTTTAATGTTTTTTAAATAATAGGTATCCATGTTAATTTCTTTACCTATTCCACTTCTAATTCCCATCCGGAGCATAACAAAATTAATTCCTTCCGCCTTGACTAAATTATAATCAACATCCCCTTGCCACTTAGATACATCTATACCTAATTCTAAATTATTATTTAAATATTTTTCTTTAGCTTCCGTGATAGTTAAATTTGTTTTAGGACTATTAGAACTTCCTCCTCCACTTGAAGGATTAACAACTTTTAAAACTAAATTATGATTCGCCGTATTTAAACTATCATCAGTAACCACAAATTTTATTTTGTAACTTCCTACTTTAGTTAAATCATAATCCCCTTCAATTACACACTCTAAATCGCGATCATAATTATCCGCGATCATTATTAAATCACATAAATTACCATTATAATTAACGTTTACGGTCTTGCTTCCACTACCAAATATTTTCGGGGCAACATCATCAATTACTTGATAAGAAAAAATATTTTTATATTTTTTTCCTTTATAGGTATATTCATATTCTTCTTCGTATTTTCCAACTTCAGAAGTATTTATTTTTTTATTTTTAATAATTGCATTACTACTAACTAAATAATCTTTTAATTCCTTATTTTCATATACTTTAATAGCTTCATCTTTCCAAATGATACTTATTTCTTTTTCATTTTGTTTATTTATTAAAAGAATACTTAAAAATATAACTAAAATTAATCCCAAAATTACACTACTTAATATTATTATTTTCTTTTTCATAATTTTCCTCATTTTTATCATATCAAAGTGCCAATAAGAGCGCAAGAAAAATTATTTAATTTTTTTTAAAGAACGACTATTATCTTTTTCCTTAATAATTTCTCTTATTTCCGTATCGTCTAAAATAACTCCTTGGTTATAATTATTAATCATATTTAAAACATTTATTTTTAATTTATCAATGCTTTTTAATAATTCATTTCCTTTAATTTCTTTTTCTCTTATTTCCTTTAAATCTTTATCATAATCGATATTTTCTTTTTCTTTTTTTCGATCATGATTTAAACTAATAGCAAAAGAAATATTTGCTTTAGCTAAAGATACCATTAAAAGTCCTTCAATTGGTAAAGTAATTATTGTTCCTAAAGTCAAAGGTATTTTAACTAATAAAGTATAAATTATATTATATAATAATAATCCTTCAACTAACATTGTTAAAATTACAATTATGATAATAGGTAAAGTATATTTTTTAAAAATCTTTTTTTTAATCTGCTTAATAGCTTTATTTTCTAAAATTATTAAATTGGATACTTCATTTAATAAGTCTATTTTTCTTTCATCTAAATAGCTTTTGGCTTTTTCTAATTCTTCCCTTGTCATATTTCTTCACCTACTAGGATTCCTTAATTTATTAGACTATCATAAACCTAAATTTATGTCAAACAGTTTCATAAATATAAAATTAAAAAATAAAATTAGATGAGAGTGGAAAATAATGAAGAAAAAACCATTTGATAAATTATTATTTATTATCGTTATCATTATTGCTATATTTGGAATTATTATGATTTATTCGGCAAGTAGTATTTGGGCAGAATATAAATTTCATGATGCTTTTAAATTTGTTAAAAGCCAAACAATATTTTTTCTTTTAGGAACTATTATAATGTATATTTTAACGAAAATAGATTATCATCTTTATGAAAAATACGCGAATATTATTTTATTAATTTGTTTAATATTATTAACCTTAGTTTTAATCCCGGGTATTGGAAGCATTCGAAATGGATCTCGGAGCTGGTTTGGCATAGGATCATTAGGGATTCAGCCAAGTGAATTTGCTAAAATTGGTCTAATCATATATGTTTCTAAATACTTAAGTAAAAATAATCGAATCATTAAAGATATTAAAAAAGGAGTATTACCTATTTTAGGAGTAATTGGTTTATTTTTTCTTTTAATTATGTTAGAACCCGATTTTGGAACCGCTATGGTTATTGTCTTAACTTTAATTGTTATGATTTTTATTTCCGGAGTAAAATTATCTTTTTTTGTAAAAATTGGTTTATTAGGAATAGGCGGAATTATTGGTTTAATAATTATCGCTCCATATCGGATGCTTAGAATTGTTTCTTTCCTAAACCCTTGGAGTGATCCCTTAGGTAGTGGGTATCAAATTATTCAATCTCTTTATGCCATTGGTCCCGGAGGACTTTTAGGTCAAGGATTTTTAAATTCTCGTCAAAAACAATTTTATTTGCCGGAACCACAAACTGATTTTATTTTTTCGATTATAAGTGAAGAATTTGGTTTTCTAGGGATCTTAATTGTTACTAGTTTTTTAGCCTTCATCTCTTATCGAATCATTAAAACAAGTTTAAAATGCCAAAATTTATTTGGCAAATATTTAGCCTTCGGTTTAGGCATTGGCATTATTATTCAAGCCTTACTTAATCTCGCAGTAGTTATTGGTTTAATCCCTGTCACAGGGTATGCCCTTTTGTTGTACTCATAACTACAATCAAATTTTTCCCTTATTATAAGGGCATTCGTGAGATTATA
>CANRAL010000015.1 GCA_947628585.1 uncultured Bacilli bacterium
TATATTATTTCAAACAAAGTTTATCTTTGTTTGTTATCTATATTACAAATCGGTGAAATTTTAACTAATGTTTAACACTACCCCGCAACAAGATTGTCGGGGCTTGATATGGTATCTATTTTCATATAGACATCTTAGCAAGATGAATTAATATTCATATTGATACTTGCTAATTCAGTTCTATATGAAAATAAATTTATATTCCGCGCAGCAAGACTGCGGGGTTTGAGACCCACAATTTATTTTAATAAATTAGTAATTTTTTTTATTAATATAAATATTTTTTAATTAATATAATTCATCTAATCAATAATAAAATTATAAGAGAGGAGGAATAATTTTATGAATGAAGAAAATTTTCCTCCGAATACAAATCCTCATGTTTTTACTTTAATTGCTGTGGCAGTCGGCTATGCTTGTGTCGGCAATTATAATGCTAATGAACAAAATTCCATTGGTAACTGGTTAATTATGGTTGGACAATATATTTTGACCCATGCTGCTCAGCAACAATTGATAGAATCGCGAATTGAAAAAACAAATATTAATATAAACAGTAAAAAAGCTAAAAAAGGAGGATCAGTTTATACCGATAATAATCAAAATAAAAGTAATCAAAATCAAAGAGAAGAAGTTGATATGCTAATTGAAGCAGTTAAAAAAATTGAAAAAGAACTAGAAAATTATAAAGAATAATCTAAAATGGCATTTTATAATTTCCGTTTGCCACTTTTTTCATCATATCTTTCATCATATTAAATTGATTTAATAAACGGTTTACTTCTTCCACACTTGTTCCACTACCTTTAGCTATTCTAATCTTTCGACTAGCTTTTAAAATTTCTGGTTTTCTTCTTTCTTCCATTGTCATTGAACTAATAATTGCTTCAATATGAGCAAATTGTTTAGGATCAATATTTAGATTATTTAAACCCATTTTTCTTGCTTGAGGTAACATTTTAATAATATTTTCTAAAGGTCCTAATTTTTTTATTTGTTTTAAGCTAATTAAAAAATCATTTAAATCAAAGCTTCCTTTTTTCATTTTTTTTGCTTGATTCATAGCTTCTTCTTCATCAATGACATCTTCAACTTTTTCAACAATGCTTAAAATATCTCCCATGTCTAATATTCTTTCTGCCATTCTTTCGGGATAAAATTCTTTTAAGCCATCTAGTTTTTCACTATCCCCTACAAACTTAATGGGAATATGCGTTAAATGTCGAACAGATAAAGCTACTCCCCCTTTAGTATTACCATCAAGTTTAGTTAAAATACAACCAGTTAATTCTAATGCATTGTTAAATCCGGTGATAACATTAATAGCATCTTGACCCATGGCTCCATCAATAACTAATATTTTTTCATGAGGTTTTATTATCTCATCGATATTTTTTAATTCTTGCATTAAATTTTCATCAATTTGTAAACGCCCGGCGGTATCAATTATAATATAATCGTTTTTATTTTCTTTTGCATAAGCTAAAGCATCCGTTACAATGTCCGTAACTTTGGCATTCATTTTTTTAAATACAGGAATATTTAATTCTTTACCGATAGTTTCTAATTGTTCAATAGCCGCGGGACGATATATATCGGCTGCAACAAGTAAAGGATTTTTACTATGTTTCTTTCGTAAAAAATTTGCAAGTTTTCCCGCGGTTGTAGTTTTCCCACTTCCTTGCAAACCAACTAACATTAAAATAGTTGGATTTTTACTAGTTTCTAAAGGAACATAATCGCCCCCTAAAAGAGAAACTAATTCATCCTTTACAATTTTTAAAAATACTTCATCTGGTTTTAAACTTTTTCCAACTTCTTCTTCTAAAGCTTTTTCTTTAACTTCATTGATAAACTCTTTTACTACTTGATAGTTAACATCCGCTTCCAATAATGCCATTCTAATTTCCCGCATAGCGTCGGCAATATTTTCTTCAGTAATTTTACCCATACCACGAATATTTTTTAAAGCATTAGAAAGTCTATCACCCATATATTCAAACATATTATATCCTTCTTTCTTTTTAATTATTTTATCATGTTTCTAAGTAAATTAACACCTTTAAAATTTCTTAATAAAAATTTTGCTTTTAGATAAAAAATAAAATATAATTATCATAGGTGAAGAAAATGAAGTTAAAACCTTGGGTTAAAATTTTTTTATTTTTTATTTTAGCAAGTATTATTTTATTCTTCGGAACAAAATATTTTAAAAAAGAAAATGCACAAATTGATAAAAGTCTTTTAGACAAATATAATATTTCAGAAAAATATGCTTCTAAAACTTTAGAATATGTATTAAAAAATAATTTTTACGATGAAAAATATTTGGAGGAATATTCTAAAATTGAATTTAATGATAATGCTAATTTTAAAGAAATATTAACTACCTTTTTACCTAAAGGTTATAAAGGAGAAGAAATTAATTACTTATTTAAGTTAAGTACTAATAACTTAGAAAAACTAAAAGATAAAGATTATCAAGACATTCATAATTACTACCAAATTAAAAATTTTGATGTTAATGCTTTAGATCGTTATAATGAATATTATAATCAAAATGAATATAGTTATGAAGATGTTGTAACTTATGTTAATATCAAATTAGATTTACCTGTTTATACTGATACAGTTGAAGTAACAGATCCTGATAGTATCTTGGTTTTAGTTAATAAATATAATAGTTTACCTAAAAACTATAGTCCCAGTGACTTAGAATATGCCAAAGGAGCCTATGGAAATAATGTCCCAATGCGAAAAATTGCCTATGAAGCTTTAGAAGAGCTGCAAAAAACCGTAAAAAAAGAAGCTAACTTTGAGCTTCTACCAACAACAGCTTATCGAGATTATAATTTTCAAAATACTTTATATAGCAATTATGTTAAAAGTGATGGAGTTGCATCCGCCGATACTTATTCAGCTAGACCAGGTTATAGTGAACATCAAACAGGCTTAGCAATTGATTTAAAAAATCCGGCCACCAGTAGCAATATAAGACTTACTGAAGAAAATTATAATTGGCTTAAAAATAATGCTTATCGTTTTGGTTTTATTATTAGATTTCCTAAAGATAAAGAATTTATAACTGGTTATCAAGAAGAAAATTGGCATATTCGATATGTTGGAAAAGATGTAGCTAAAACAATATACGAAAATAATTTATCTTTGGAAGAATATATTGATTTATATGTAACCGAATATTAAATTGTCTCTAAATATTTTTCATAATCCGACAAAATAGTTTCAATTTCCGTTTGGGTTGTAGCCATACATAATTTATTCTTTATTTCTTTATTATTTGGTAATCCTTTTAAATAATATAAAAAGTGCGTCCTTATTTCCAAAATAGCTCGACGTTCTTTTTTGTCTTTAATTAATTCTTGTAAATGATAACGCATCATTTTTATTTTTTCTTGAGGGCTTACTTCTTTAGGTAATTCTTTCTTTTCTAAATAATCAATACATTCTTTAATTAACCATGGATTACCTAAAAGTCCTCGGCCAATCATAACTGCTGCACATCCGGTTTCTTCTAACATTTTTTTAGCTAAAAAACAATTAGTTACATCGCCATTTCCAATAACAGGAATATTCACAGCTTCCACCACTTGTTTTATTATTTGCCAATCAGCTTTTCCCGAATAACCTTGAGCCCGAGTTCGACCATGAATTGTAATAGCTTTAGCCCCAGCTTCTTCACATATTTTAGCTACTTCAACTGCATTAATACTAAGGTTATCCCAACCACTTCTAATTTTTACCGTAACAGGAACATCCACCGCTGCAACAACAGCTCTAATTATTTTGCCAATTTTAAGGGGATTTTTTAATAAAGCACTTCCTGCTTGATTTTTAATAGCCACTTTAGGAACAGGACAACCCATATTAATATCAATAATATCTGGATGCATTTTAGCCATAACTATTTTAGCGGCTTCTACGAAAGATTCAACATCACTTCCAAATATTTGTTGACTAATGGGCCTTTCATCTTCTTGCATTTTTAATAAATCCAATGTTTTATCATTTCCAAAAACTAAGGCTTTATCACTTACCATTTCTCCTACTACTAGGCAATTACCAAATTTTTTACATATCCGACGGAAAGTGGAATCACTAACTCCAGCCATAGGAGCAACAACAATATTATGTTCTAATTCAACGTTGCCAATTTTAAAACTCATATTTTAAGTTTTCCTTTACTACCATTTTGAAGTAAAAATGCATTGGCATCATCCGTATCTAAATGTACTTCAAAATAACCATTATCGGTTATTGTTACTTCGACATCAATAATTCCTCTTTTTTCATTATCAATTTCTAAACTAAGAATATCGCGGTTAACAACCCCTAATTCTGAGGCCTTTTCAGGATTCATATGAACGTGACGATTAGCAATAATACAATTGTCTAAATCTACACTGCCCTTTGGGGTTTCTACGGTTATTTTTTCAGCATAAGCTACATCCCCACTTCTTCGAACTGGAGGATTTAAACCTAATTTTCGCGCATCAGTCATGCTAATTTCTACTTGATTATAATTCCGTAGTGGTCCTATTATCCTAACATTTTCAATTGTTCCCTTAGGACTTTTTAAAGTTACGGTTTCATTCGCAGCAAATTGACCAATTTGATTTAAATTAGATTTAACCGTTAAATCATGATCAAATAATTTCGCATATGTTTCGGCATTTAAATGTAAATGTCTCGCACTTATTCCTATCGATACTTCTACTTCCATTTTTATCATCCTTTCTATATCTCTATATAATCTATATCTATTACTTTTTTATTATCGATTGTTAATTTAATTATATCTATATCATTTTCTGTATCATCTATTAAAACTTTATCCTTATAAGATAAAATTAAACGTTCATCTAAATTATACCCTACTTCACAATAATTTAATAATCCGGCCATTATAGCTCTTTTATGCGTAAAAATACCTATTTTTTCCCCTGATGAAGTATTAATTACTTTATTTAAAAAATTAACTATTCTTCTTTCCGCATCATGTAAGCTTTCACCATCTAAATATTTATAATCAAAATTTTTATCTTGCATAAATCTTAACATTTTTATATTATGACGTTCTCTTTTGCCAATGGCTACATCATTTAAATCATTATTAATATTAATTGAACCATTACTTTCTTTGATAAAATATTTGGCTGTCGCTAAAGCGGATGCATAACTTGAAGCATATATTTCATCAAAATTAATTTTGCTACTTATTTCTTGAGCTTTTATTTCTCCTTCAATACTTAATGGTCGATTTTTTCTTTTATCATCAATACTCATTATTGTTTCATAATATAAATCATTTAAAACTAAATTATTACTTATTAAATAAATATCCATTTAGAATAAACCTCCAAAAATACCATAAGTAATTAAAAGCATAATCAATCCAGCCACCAAAACACCAGCCATCGCCGCTATCATTGATTTTTTCTTATCAAGTCCCAATAAAGATGCAATTAAACAACCTGTCCAAGCTCCTGTTGTTGGTAAAGGAATAGCCACAAAAACAAATAAACCATAATATTTTAAAGCATCAATTTTTTCAGAATTTTTCTTTGCATGTTTTTCACACCAATCAGCAAATCCTTTTAAAAATTTCTTTTTCTTAAACCAATCAAATACTGGAGTAATAAACCATAAAATTAAAGGAATGGGGATAATATTAGCAATAATACAAATAAGTAAACTAATATAAGGATTTAAATTTAAAATCCTAGCAGCAGCCATACCACCTCTAAGTTCTAAAATTGGCATCATTGAAATTAAAAAAATGGTAATATTTTTGCCTAATAAACTTTTACCTAAAAAACTAAAAATATTTACAAAAAATGTAACTATACTATTCATTTATTATCACCTTTAAAATTATATCAAAATTTTAAACAAAAAAGAATAATTATTTATTAACCATTACACTTTCATAAAATAAAGGATATAATTCATAACCATTATCTTTTAAATAATTAATAGCATCTTTTAATATAGATGTTGTATAACGATTATAATCATGAAATAATACTACTTCAATATTTTCATTAATAGTTTTTTTAAAATTTTCCATGGCTTCGGCAGCACTACTTAAGCTTTTACCATCGCCATCTTCTGCTGTCCAATCAATCCAGCCATAATTATTAGCTCTTAATTCAGCAATTATTCCTTCTTTTAAACTTTTAGCTTGGTTACTTCCTCCAGGAAAACGAACAATATTAGTAACATAACCTCCTGTTAAGTTTTTTACTTGTTCTTCTTGCTTTTTAACAGCGGTTATAAAACTATCAACATTTTTATATAAACCTTTAGAAATACCATGCGTAAAAGTATGGTTAGCTATGGTATGTCCTCTTTTTACATATTCTGGATATAATAATAAACAATTTTCACTTTTTTTATCATAACAATTTTGCCCATTTATACTTGTTGTAAAAAAGGTAGCTTTAACATTGCATTCATCTAAAATATCTAATACTTTATAAGTATTATAATAAGGTCCATCATCAAAAGTTAAATAAGCTATTTTTTTAGAACTTTTCCCATTTAGTATAGCATTTTCTAAATTTTTTATTTGAGTAAAATAATCTATTTCCTCTTCTTCATCTTCTGTTTCTTCTTCTATTACTTCGATATTTTCAACATTATTACTATTATTAGTTTCTTTTACTTCAATTTTTTTCTTAGCCATATAACTATTTATTAAATAAATATTTGTTAATATAGTAATAATTAATCCTAAAAAAATTAAAAATATTAGAATATAAATCTTACTTTTATGTTTTGCCATTTTTATTACTTCCTTAAAAATATTTTAATACACTAAAATGCTTACGTCAAACTAATTATTTAATTTTTCTTTCTAGTTTTAAATTTTCTTTTTCTTCAAGAAAAATACTAGGATATAGTATTTTTGTATAAGGTTTAAAACTAGTTAAAGAATTAAACTCTTGGGCTTTTTTTTGAATTAAATTATGTTTATCAAAGCTACATCCAGCATAAATAATTAATTTATTTTTTTCTTCAAGATATTTTACTTCCAAATCTACAAGATGACAAAATACTTTTAATTCATAAAGATATTTATTGATATCTAAAGGAACTTCCCCTAGTAAAAATTCTTCTTTTTTATATTTTAATTTAGGTAAAATTAATTCTATAAAAGGTATATAACCTACGGATACTTTAATATTTGAACTATCTATCCACTTAACAAAATAATAATTATGTTGATAAGCATAATTAGAGCCATATATTAAGGCATCTTTGTAATAAGTCTCATCTACATATAATAGATAAAACGAATCAGACTTATCTAAATAAGTTATTATATTTAATTCCTTTTGTAAATAATTTTTTATATCTTTTAAATGATCATATCCTATTTCATTTAAAAATTCGGTAAATAAAATTCGCTTTTTCATTTTTCCCCCATATTATATTATAATTAATAATACTTTTTTATTAATGCTTCAGCTACCTTAATACCATCTATAGCACTAGAAGTAATACCTCCAGCATAACCAGCACCTTCACCCGCGGGATATAATCCTAAAATATTACTTTCGAAATTATTATTTCTTAAGATGCGAATGGGACTAGAAGTTCGACTTTCAATAATAGCTATAATAGCCTCTTCATTATCAAAACCTGGTATTTTTTTAGCAAAATAAGGAATTGCTTCCAAAAGAGCCGATGTTATAAAAGATGGTAATACTTTTCTTATATTAGTACAAGTGTAACTTCCTTTTATTTTTAAAGGTTTTTTGATATCCGTCAAAGTATTGTTTTTAAAATCTATCCATTTTTGAACTGGAATTTTTCCATTACTTAAATCAAAGGCTATTGTTTCTAATTTTTCTTGAAATTTCATTCCATCAAAAAGATTATAGCCATAATCTTTTTCATTAACCGTAATAACGATGGCACTATTAGCAACGGAAGAATCTCGTTTATAATCACTCATCCCATTTATACAAAGCTTATTATTTAAACTAGAAGAATTTACAACATATCCCCCAGGACACATACAAAAAGAATAAACGCCACGATTATCTTTCATTAAATAACTTAATTTGTAACTCGCCGGTGGTAAATATTTTTGAAAATTACCATATTGATTATCATCAATCATCTTTTGGGGATGCATAATTCTTATTCCTACGGCGAAAGGTTTATTTTCCATTTCTACTTTCTTTTCCTTTAACAATAAAAAAGTATCTCTGGCCGAATGTCCAATGGCTAATATAACATTATTAGTTATAATTTTTTCATTTTCATTAACAATGATTCCTTTAATTTTATTTTCTTCAATAATTAAATCCGTCATCTTTGTTTGAAAACGAAATTCCCCACCCATATCGATTATTTTTTGACGCATATTTTTTATTACAATTCTTAAATTATCCGTACCAATATGGGGATTATGTAAATATTTAATTTCTTCAGGAGCTCCACATAAAACAAAAATATCCATTACTAATTTACCAATATTTCGCGAATCTTTAATTAAAGTATTTAATTTGCCATCCGAAAATGTTCCAGCACCACCTTCGCCAAATTGTACATTACTCTCGGTATTTAAATATCCTGTTTGCCAAAATTTTTCAACATCTTTTACTCTTTCAGTAACTTCTTTACCTCTTTCAATTATAATTACTTTAAATCCTGCTTTAACTAATAAAAAACTAGCAAATAAACCCGCGGGTCCCGAACCTATTACAACAATTGGTTCTTGTAATTTTTCTTTTCCCTTATTAGGTAATTGATAATCATCATTCTCGGCTTTTAAAATATCCGGATTATGATTATTTTTTAAAATTCTATTTTCATTTTTAACTTTAACTACTACTTCATATACAAAATATATTTCTTTCTTATTTCGAGCATCAATTGCTTTTTTCGTTATTTTATATTCTTCAATATCTTCCAAAGCAATTTTTAATTTTTTAGATATTTTTTGAAGTAATTTATTATTTTCATCTTCGTTAACTAATATTTTAATTTGTCTTATTTTAATCATGATTTTCTCCTGCGATTAATGCACTCATCCAAGCAAAACCTAAATTATATCCTCCACAGTCTCCATCTACATCTAACAATTCTCCCGTCAAAAATAAATTTTTTACTAATCGAGACTCCATAGTATTGGGATTAATTTCACTTAAAAATATTCCACCGCGACAAACTTGAGCTTTAGAAAAATCTGCACTTTTTTTAACCTTAAAAGGAAATTCTTTAATTAATTCAACTAATTTTTCTTGATTAACCATCGACCAGGCAACATCATTATTTAATTTTAAAATATGATAAATTACATTAACTATTTTTTTATTTAAAAATTCTTCTAAAATGTCCCTTAAACTATAGAAATCATTTTCTTGACAGCGATTTTCTAAATATTTTAAAAATTCTTGCTTACTTTCTTTAAACCAAGGAGCAAAATCAATTTTTATTTCTTCGGTTTTATTTTTCGTTAATCCTTCAGTAACTAAACCACTCAAATTAAAGATACAAATGCCACTTACACCATAGTTAGTTAATTGAATTTCTCCCTGCTCTTCTTTTATTAACATATTATCTTCATATAATTTTAAATTTACTTCACTTCTTACCCCTTGCCATATTTTATAATAAGAAGAAACTCCTTCTAAAGGAACTAAAGAAGGCACAATTGGTTTAATTGTATGGCCTAATTTTTTTAATAAATCATAGCCTTTAGTACTACTTTGAGCTAAAGAACCTGTGGCTATAATAACTTTATCAGCATAATAAACATTATCTTTAGTTATAACTATAAATTTATTATTTTCTTTTTTTATATCAATTACTTCTTCTTGTAATTTAACATTTATTTTTAAGAATTCTATTTTTTTAACTAAAGCATCTACCAAAGTTTGGGCTTGTAAGGTAAAAGGATAATAATAGCCATTTATATTTTTATAAATTATTCCTAAATCGTCAAAAAACTTTAATACTTCATCTTTTTTCTTAACATATATAATTTGGACCGAATCTAAATCTGAAGAATGATATTTAGTTATATCTTGATCTTTATTCCAAAAATTACAACGACCATTTCCTGTTATTAATAACTTTTTACCTAATTTTTCATTTTGTTCTAATATTGTAACATTATTATTATTTTCTCTACTAATAATTGCACTAACTAAACCAGAAGCTCCACCACCAATTACTAATACATCCATGTTATCACCTTTAAATTAAGTATAAAATATTACCCTTTTTATTGCAATCTTTTTCCATTTACTAAAGGATTAATCATTCTTTTTTTAATATAGGGTAATTCTATTTTGACAATATCGCCTTTTTTAACATTATAAAAAATATTTAATAAATTTTTTATTTCTAAAATATTACTATTTTCTAATAAACTTAATATTTCTCTTTCTTCTTTTAAATATAAGTCTAAATAATTAAATAAATTATTAGCAATTCCTAATTTAGTAATATTAGCTAATAATTCCATCATGTAATTATCTTCTTCTGAATGACAATATAAATCGATATTTTCATTAACTTTTAATACTTCTTTGGCAACTTTCATATTTTTAAAAGAAATTTCATCATCTTTTACTTCAATATCATTTATTATTTTCTTTACTAAAGCTTTATTTAAATCTTTAGTCCAAAATAAACCGGTTAAAATTAAACCATCTAAACGATCGCAACATAATTTAGGTCGATTATTATCTACCAATGAATAATTTTTATAATTAATATCATCAATTGTCATATTATCTAAAGCTAAACATTGTTTTAAAATAATATCACTTTCTAAAATAAATTTTGTAAAAGTCTCGGTACTTTCTTGTGTTGCATAATCTTTATTCATATAATCAATAGCATGAGAAAAACAAGGAGTTGCAACGTCGTGAAATAATGCGGCAATAGTCATTTTCTTATCTTTAGATAACTTATAAGTTAATAAAGATGTCGATAAAGAATGATCATATCTAGTTATTTTTTCTAAAAAATCATATATTTCTTTAGAAGCATAATCCATTCCACAAAAATAAGTAATACCTTTTAATCTAACTAAACTTGGTACTACTAAATATTTTTTTAAAAACTCAGGAATATCCCCCAATAAATTAAGATAATAATTATACATACTAATCACAAGTAAATATTCTACCACATTATTTAAAAAAAGATAAACTTTACAAGTTTTTGTAAAGTTATTTTGCTTCTTCTTGAACTCTAGTTTCTCTTATAACAGTTATTTTAATAGTACCAGGATATTGCATTTCTTTTTCAATTTTTTCTTTAATATCTCTAGCCATTTTATAACTATTTTTATCATCTACTTCATCTGGTTTAACAATTACTCTAAGTTCTCTACCAGCTTGCATAGCATAAGTTTTTTCGACACCTTCATAAGAGTTTCCAATTTCTTCTAATTGTTCTAAACGTTTAATGTAATTTTCTAAAGAATCATTTCGCGCGCCGGGACGAGCTGCAGATAAAGTATCAGCAATTTCAACTAAAACAGCTATCGTATATTTAGCTTCAGTATTACCATGATGAGAAGCAATAGCATTGATAACTACATCACTTTCATGATGCTTTTTAGCTAAATCAACTCCCAAATCAACATGAGAACCTTCTACTTCAAAATCTATAGCTTTACCAATATCATGAAGTAAACCAGCTCTTTTAGCTAAGGTAATGTTTTCTCCTAATTCAGAAGCCATCAAACCACATAGATTAGCCACTTCAATGGAATGTTGTAAAGCATTTTGACCATAACTAGTCCGATAATTTAACTTACCAATTAATTCAATAAGTTCAATATCCATTTTAGCTATACCTAAATCATTAATGGTTTTATTACCTAATTCAATAATTTTAGTATTAATATCCTTTACCGTTTTATCATATACTTCTTCAATTCGTGCAGGATGGATTCGTCCATCTTTTATTAAAGTTTCCAAAGTTATTTTGGCAATTTCCCGTCTTAAAGGATCAAATGAAGAAATAACTATAGCCTCAGGTGTATCATCGATTATTAAATCAACTCCTGTAACTGATTCAATAGTTCTAATATTTCTTCCTTCCCGCCCAATTAAACGACCTTTCATTTCATCATTAGGTAGTTCAATTGTACTAACAGTTTGTAAACCAACAACATCATCGGCATATCTTTCCATACTATTAACAATGATTTGTTTAGCCTTTTCCGCGGCTTCTACTTTAGCTTTAGCTTCTGCTTCTTTAATATAATCAACTATTTCTAATTGCATATCTTCTTCAACTTTAGCCATTATCATATCATGGGCTTTTTCCTTGCTAAAACCCGCGATTTTTTCTAATTCCGCTAATTCTTCTTTCAATAATTGGTCCATTTTAGCTTCTTTTTCTTGTAAATCTTCTTGTTTTTTAGTCAAATTATTTTCTTTTTCTTGCAAAGATAAATCTCTTTTTTGTAAGATTTCTTCTCTTTTATCTAAGTTATTTTCTCGACTTAATAAACGATCTTCACTTTCTTTAATTTCTGCTTTCTTTTCTTTAATTTCAGCATCTGTTTGTTGTTTTAATTCATATGATTCTTTTTTTAATTCTAATAATGTATCTCTTTTATGTTTTTCCGCCTCAATTTTGGCATCTTCAAGAAATTTACTAGCTTTATTCATTTCGTTGGTATTTTTTAAGTAGCGAATTAGCCATACTACTAATGCTCCAACAATAAAGCCACCTATAAGAGCTAAAATGGTCACTAATGTGTTATCCATTTTTCTCCTCAACTTTCTATAGACTTTAATTTTTTTTATTATAAATTCAATATCTATAATATAATTATAATGGTTAATCTAAAATTTATCAAGGTTAAGTTAAATTAAAAGGGGGATAATTTTTTTGAAAATAATTGTTTTAGCGGGCGGACTTAGTCCGGAACGGGAAGTATCATTAACAACCGGAGTTAATGTCAGTAATGCTTTAATTGATAATGGCCATGAAGTTATGCTTTTAGATTTATATTATGGAACAAAAAGCAAAATATTTAAGCCAAAATATCATAATCATTTTGAAAGTTTTCGCTATCACTATGCTGTTAAACCTGATATTCCTGATTTTAGTGAAATAAAAAAACAACCATATTTATTTCATAAAAGTATAATCAAAATTTGTCAAAAAGCCGATATGGTTTTCCTAGCCTTACATGGTTCTATCGGCGAAAATGGAATGATTCAAGCCTTACTTGAATTATATAATATTAAATATACTGGTTCTAATTTCTTAGGTAGCGCTTTAGCGATGAATAAACATATTTCTAAAGAATTAATGCTCGCTAATAAAATTTTAACACCTAAATATATTTATTATGAACCTAATACTTTATTAGATAAGGTCGATTTATCTTTTCCGGTTGTAATTAAACCCGTAGCAAGTGGCTCAAGTATTGGTATTAAATTTATAAACAATTTAGGTGAACTTAGAGATAAAATTAAAGATTATGATGAAGAAATTATAATTGAAGAAGCAATAATTGGTCGTGAATTTACTGTTAGTATATTAAATAATGAGGTGTTACCAATTATTGAAATTAAGGTATTAAATGGTTTTTATGACTATGTTAATAAATATCAAGCCAACAAAACTATTGAAGAATGTCCGGCGAATATAAGTAATGATTTAAAAACTAAATTAGAAGAAATTTCCTTAAAAGTTTTTAAAATTTTAAATTTAAAAAGCTATGCGCGAATCGATTTTTTAGTCGATAAAAATAATAACATTTATTGCCTGGAGGCTAATACTTTACCAGGTATGACTCCTACTAGTTTACTTCCCTTAAGTGCTAAAGAAAATAAAATTAGTTTCAATCGTTTATGTGAACTTATATTAAAAAGTTAAAAAAAAGAGAAAAGTAATTTTTCCCTTTTAAAGATTATTCTTTAGTCTTTTTATTTGCTTCAGCATTAAATCCATAGTGATCGCGAATTTTATTTTCGATTTCATCTCTAAGTTCTTTATTTTCTTTTAAATATAATTTGGTATTTTCTTTTCCTTGGCCAATTTTTTCACCATTGTAAGCATACCAAGCTCCCGATTTATCAATTATACTTATTTCACTAGCAATATCAACAATTTCTCCTTCTCGAGATATTCCTTCACCATACATTATATCAACGGAAGCACTTTTAAATGGGGGTGCTACTTTATTTTTTACTACTTTGATATTAGTACGATTACCAATTATTTGATCTCCTTGTTTAATTTGTTCACCCCGTCTAATATCTAAACGAACACTAGCATAAAATTTTAAAGCTCTTCCCCCTGGAGTTGTTTCAGGATTACCAAACATTACTCCAACTTTTTCCCGTAATTGATTAATAAATATAGCAGTTGTATTCGTTTTATTCATTATTCCGGATAATTTTCTTAATGCTTGACTCATTAATCGAGCTTGTAAGCCAACATGGGAATCACCCATTTCCCCATCTATTTCTGCTTGAGGAACTAAAGCCGCGACAGAATCAATAACAATTAAACTCACTGCTTCGCTTCGAACCAAAGCTTCAGCAATTTCTAATGCCTGTTCACCCGTATCGGGTTGACTTAGTAATAGTTCATTAATATCAACCCCTAAATTTTTAGCATATACGGGATCTAATGCATGTTCGGCATCGATAAAAGCTGCTCGACCACCTTCTTTTTGCACTGAGGCAATGGCTTGAAGAGCAACCGTCGTTTTCCCACTTGATTCTGGACCAAAAATTTCAATTATTCGACCTTTAGGAAAACCACCTACCCCTAAAGCAATATCTATTGCTAAGGAACCACTGGAAACAACATCTATTTTTTGATGTCCTTCTTCACCTAATTTCATAATTGCCCCAGCCCCAAATTGTTTTTCAATATCAGCTAAGACTTGTTCTAAAGCTTTATCTTTATCTTTTACTTCTTTTGTTGATTTCATCAATATCCTCCTATGTTTTAATCTATTTTTATTTTACTTTACTTTTTTTAATTTGTCAACAATTTTTACAAATATTTGTTCGTAACATACTTAATTTAAAAAAGTACTAACAAATTCCCCTAATTATTGTTTAATACTCTGATACATTTCTCATTTTACTTTACTTTAAACTTTTTGTAAAGAAAAAAACATGAAAAAAAGCAATTACTTTTTAGTCTTAACCTCTAAGTAATCACTTGGTACTTCAATTTTATTTATTTCATACTCTTCTTTTAATAAATTCATAAATTGCCGATTAATATTAAATTGCGATTCGGGTGCACATTCAATCATAATTTTATAAATATAATTATTACTATTTACTTTTTCAATACCTAATAATTCTATTTCTTTTTTAACACCTTTAACTTTTAATAATTTTTTACTTACCTTTTTTAATATTGTTTCTAACGTATCTAAACTTACCTTTTTACTAATAGGTAGTTCTATATATAAATTATTATTATACATACTATGATTAATTACACTAGTAATATTACTATTACTAATAATTAAAACTTCACCATTATATCCTTTTATTTTAGTTGTTTGTAATCCTAGTTCAATAACTTCTCCCCGAAAGCCATTAATAGTAACAACATCACCTTGCATATAATGATTATCAAATATTATAGCCATTCCTGACAATAAATTTTTAATAGTATCTTGAAAAGCTAAACCAATAATTGCTCCCGCGACTCCTAAAGAAGCAATAATACTGGTTGTTTTAATTCCAAAAACATTTAAAATGACTAAAATTGTAATAATAGCAATAACATATTTAATAATACTTTTAATTAAATTAATTATTGTTTCTTCTCTTTTAATTTGTAAAATATTTTTATTTTTATCCAATTTATTTATCTTTAAAGCATTATCAACAATTTTAGATAGTATCGTATAAAAGAAAATAGCTATTAAAATATATATTATAGGTAAATATATATAAGAAAAATCAAAATTATTAAACATTTCTTAACTCCTTACCAGCCATTCTAAATCTTTCTTTAGGATCTAAATATTTTTTTCTTAATCTAATTTCTACAGGAGTAATTTCAATATATTCATCACTTTCAATAAATTCTAAAGCTTCTTCCAAAGTAAATTTTTTAGCTTTATTTAAACTTATCGCTTCATCACTAGATTTACTTCGCGTATTGGTTAACTCTTTATTTTTACAAGGATTGACATTTAAATCTCCTTCTTTATTACAAATACCTACAATTTGACCGATATAAACAGGTGTTGAAGGATCAACTATCATTGTTCCTCGGTTAGTTAAATTATATAAAGCATAACCAAAAGTTGTACCATTTTCCATAGATACCATAACCCCATTTTTACGACTAGCAATTTCCCCAGCATAAGGTTTATAACTATCAAAAGAACGAACCATAATACCTTCTCCTTTAGTTTCGGTTATAAAAGAGCCTCGATAACCAATTAAGCCCCGAGTAGGAACTAAATATTCTAATTTAGTATACCCTACTTCCCCTGAAGTCATACTTTGCATAATACCTTTTCGTTCATTTAAATCATTTATTACATTGCCCGCATATTCATCGGGAATACTAATATTAACTTTTTCAAATGGTTCACATTTAACTCCATCAATTACTTTATTAATAACTTCCGGTTTAGAAACAGATAATTCATAACCTTCTCTCCGCATATTTTCTAGCAAAATGGATAAATGTAATTCTCCTCTTCCGCTTACTTTAAATCCTTCTTCATTAGGCATTGGTTCTACTTTTAAACCAACATTGGTTTCTAGTTCTTTTTCTAATCTTTCTTTTAAATGCCGAGAAGTTAAAAATTTTCCTTCATTGCCGGCGAAAGGCGAGTTATTAACTAAGAAATTCATCGATAACGTTGGTTCTTCAATAATAATTTTAGGTAAAGGTTCCACATGATGTTCATCACAAATAGTATCACCGATTGATACTTCACTACAACCAGCTACAGTTACAATATCCCCATAGTAGGCAACAGGAACTTCTACTCTCTTTATTCCTTCATTAATAAATAATTTAGTTACTCTAAAAGATGCTACTTCGCCATTATTTTTAGCTAAAGCAACCATTTTTCCAACTTCAATTTTTCCTTTATTAATTCTCCCTATTCCTAAGCGACCAATATAATCATCATAATCCAATTGACTAATTTGCATTTGTAAATAATCGTTTTCATTACCTTTAAAAGGTTCAGTCGTTTTAATAATAGTTTCAAATAAAGGGGTTAAATCATGAGCTTCATCTTCCATATTATATAAAGCATAGCCATCTCGAGCACTACCATAAAGAATCGGAAAATCTAATTGTTCATCAGTTGCTCCCAATTCCATAAATAAATTAAAAGTCATATCGACAACTTCAATAGCTCTTTCATCTTTTTTATCAATTTTATTAATAAAAAGAATAGGTTTTAAATTATTATTTAAAGCTTCTTTTAAAACAAATCTTGTTTGAGGCATTGGACCTTCCGCGGAATCAACTAAAAGAATAACAGTATCAACTGTTTTAATAATTCTTTCAATTTCACTTGAAAAATCAGCATGGCCTGGAGTATCTACTATATTTATTTTATAATCTTTATATTTAATAGCACAATTTTTCGCCGTAATGGTGATACCTCTTTCTTTTTCAATATCGCCACTATCCATGACACAATCAATTAGTTCTTCATTTTCGCGAAATACCCCACTTTGTCGAAGTAAACCATCAACTAAAGTAGATTTGCCAGCATCAACGTGAGCTACTACAGCAATATTAATAATTTTTTCCATAATCTTCACCTTTTTTCCAACCCCTAGATAATAATATAAAATGCTAGGAAAGTCAAGAAAAAACCACATTTATTTCTTTCTTTAAACGCCCTAAAAGAACAAAAAATGTCAATATTTTTCAATTTTACTAATTAAATGTGTCAAAAAGGGAAAAATAATATAGAAAACTATCATATTATATGTTATATTTTTTTTAGAATAAGAGGAGATGTTTATGAAAAAAAGATTATTTATTTTACCTATTATAATGTTTTTAGCCATTACCATGGGAATAACGGGAGTTAAAGCAGGACTTTATGTGGGAACTGGAGTTGGTTTAAAATGTGAACAACCAGTTGTTGAAGAAGGAACTGATAAAGCTTATATTATTTGTGATATGGGTTTTGAAGTAACGGATACACCTTTAAATTTAAATACTTTTAAAGCAAATTTTAAATTAAATAATGTTACTTTAGATGATTCCGACATAAAGTTAGAAAAAGACTGGAGTATTAAAAAAACTGATGCTACTTATGATTTAAGTACTACTCAAACTACTTTTAATGTTGGTTATCATAAAATTGCTACCATTAAATTTTATAAAATAAATAAAGCTGAAAAATGTAACGTTACTTACTCATATCAATTTAGTTTCATCGATCGAACTTGTTCTATAGAGGATGGAAAATACTATGACAAGGATGGTAACCAAACTGATGAATTAACTTATCAAAAACAATGTAAGAAAAATGTTTGTGTACAACTTTCCGATGGTACTTATTGGGGAATAAATGGTACTCAAGTAAATGATAAAGAAGCTTTTGACTCTGAATGTGGTGAAAAGGAAACTAAACATTATTGTGAATATTTTGAAGAAAATTATTATGGCAAAAATGGCGAACAAACAACTAAAATTAAATACGAATTAGAATGTGAAAATTACTATTGTACATATATAGTTGATGATGCTAGTAGTTGTGAAGCGGAAAACACAGATGGAACCGATAGTGAAAGTCATAAAACTTGGTGTAATGCTGATAAAAAGACAGAATATTATTTCAACAAAGCCGGCGAAAATGTTAAAAAATCTGAATATGAAGAAAATTGTTTCCAACATGTTTGTTCCATTGTAAATGGTCACTATTACAATGCTGAAGGTAAAAAAGTTGATACTGAAGATGAATATAAAGCTTCTTGTGAACCAATTGTCGTTGAAGAAAAACATTCATGTGAAATTGTTGATGGAAAATATTATGGCAAAGATGGTAATGTTTTAGAAAAAAAAGAAGATTATGATAGAGAATGTAAAAAACATTCATGTGAAATTGTCGATAATAAATACTTTGATAAAGATGGAAACGAAGTTAGTAAAACCGAATATGAAAAATTATGTCCTAATGCTGAAAAGAATCCGAATACTGGTAGTTTCTTACCAATATTACCATTAATAATTTTAATGGGTGGCGGTGTTGCTATTTACTTCTATACTAAAAAAGATCAATTAGTTTAATATAAGGAAGAAAAAAATAATGACTAACAAAAGCCATTATTTTTTATTTGTTCTTAAATTAGTTAAATAATCAATAAATTCTTCAATTTTTAAACTTATAGTATCGGTAGTTCCATAATTACGATAACTAATTATTCCTTCATCTACTTCTTTTTGACCTATAATAATCGTAACAGGTATTTTTTTCACAACGCTTTCTCTTAAACGATAGCCTAATTTTTCTTCCCTATTATCTAAACTAACTCGGAAATCTAAACTTGCTAATTTATTTTTAATTTCTTCAGCATATTTACCATGGTATTCATTATTAACTGGTATAATATTTACTTGAATAGGTGCAAGCCATAAAGGTAATACTCCTTTAGTTTCTTCAAGAAGAAAAGCCGTGAATCGATCAAGTGTTCCTAATATAGCACGATGAAGAACAACTGGTCTTTTTTTCGAACCATCACTATCTACATAAGTTAAGTCAAATCTTTCAGGAAGTAAAAAGTCTAATTGACAAGTAGATAAAGTAATTTCATGACCAATGGCCGTTTTAACTTCTACATCTAATTTAGGTCCATAGAAAGCAGCTTCCCCTACTGCTTCAAAATAAGGTACTCCAACATCATTTAAAACTTTTCTAAGCCGATCTTCTGCTTTATTCCACATTTCATCATCAGGAAAATATTTTTCTTTGTCTAATGGATCCCTTAATGACAACCGAAATTGATAATTATTCATATTAAAGTCTTTATAAACATCTAGTATTAAATCAACTACTTTTTTAAATTCTTCTTCAATTTGATCAGGTCTTACAAATAAATGGGCATCATTTTGACACATAGCCCGAACTCGTTCTAGACCACAAACAGCTCCACTTGCTTCATAACGGAAATCAGGAGCAAGTTCGCCAATTCTAATTGGTAAATCTTTATAAGAATGTAATTCATTTTTATAAATTAACATATGATGCGGACAATTCATTGGTCTTAAAACATACTCTTCGGTATCAATTTTCATAACTGGGAACATATTTTCTTGATAATGATCCCAATGGCCAGATGTTTTATAAAGATCAGTTGAAGCAATACAAGGAGTATATACATGATTATATCCTAATTTTCTTTCTTTTTCTAAAATATAATTTTCCAATTCTCTACGAATAATTGAACCATTAGGTAACCATAAAGGAAAACCTGGGCCAACTAATTCATGAGTCATAAAAATACCTAAATCCTTACCAATTTTTCGATGATCGCGTTCTTTAGCTTCTTCTAACGCCTTTAGATGTTCTTCCAAAGCTTCTTTCGTATCAAAACAAATTCCATAGATTCTTTGTAACATATGATTTTTAGCATCATTTTTCCAATATGCCCCACTTACTTTCAATAATTTAAAGTTTTTTAATTCTTTAACACTTTCAACATGAGGTCCTCGGCATAAATCCGTAAAATCCCCTTGAGTATAACAACTAATAACGGTATCATCACCCATATTATTAATTAAATCAATTTTATAAGGGTCATCTTTAAATTTGGCTAAAGCTTCTTCTCTACTTATTTCTTCTCTTATAATTCTTTTTCCATCCTTAGCTAATTTTTTCATTTCCTTTTCAATTGGTTCTAAATCTTCCATAGTTAAAGTTTTACCATTTAAATCAATGTCATAATAAAAACCTTCTTCAATAACTGGGCCTACCCAAAATAAAGCATCAGGATATAAATGCTTTACAGCTTGAGCCAACAAATGAGCACATGAATGATTCATAACACTTAATTTTTCATTCTCTTTAATATTTACCATATTTCCTCCTAAAAAAAATACCCCATTACTTGCAGGAGCAAATAATGCGGTACCATCCTTTCTTTAACTTAATTTCTGATAACGGTTTTACCCGGGATTTATTAATCCTCTTAGAAAGTAGTAACTTTAATTAGCCTTTATTAGTTTCCACCAACCACTAACTCTCTATTAAATTTTAATTAAAATCTCGTCTTTCTTCATCGATTTATTAAATATTAACACTTTTTTCTTTTTTTCGCAAGACCAATATCACCAAGTTCTAATTGTTTAGTTACAATTTTAATTAAATATTCTATTGCTTCCTTATCTTCTAGTGTTCCCAAAAACAAAGCCGTTTTAAGAGTTATAAAGCCATAATTTAAAGCCATTTTTATTTCTTTCAATATTTCTTTATTGGAAAATTGCATCTTTAATATTAATTGTTGCCATATTTTTTCCTCGAATTCTCGAGGACCATGATAATTGTAATAATATTGATGATAATTAATAATATCTTTATAGGTTGAAAATGCATACTTTTCATATTCCCCATATATAGGGAAATCATAACCCTTAATAATTGCTATTTTTTTTAACTTAATAATACTACTATCAATTATTTGTCTTACTCTTTCTTTAGAAATATTCAACATATTTCCTAAAGCAGTTTTACTACATTCTGTTTCTATACCATAATAGCTTTTTAAAATAAAACTTTCTCGAGGATTTAAGTAATCAATAAAGTTTAATATCTCCTTTAAAGAATTATCCTCATAAACATAAGATCCCTTAAGAGAAACATTTCCTAATGATACATTTTCTTGATAATGATACTCTTTCTTAATAAATCTATTTATTTTATATTTAATATAACTCATGCAAAAATCATCTAAACTACCTCTTTCTTCTTGATAATGTAATAAAGCCTCATAAATAGCTAATACCCCTACTTGAATTAAATCATCTGAATCAATATTAGATTTATAATATCTTTTATAGACAATATATCTAACATAAGGAACATAATTTAAAACTAATTTATTTAAGGCTTCAGGATTAAATTTAACTTCCTTAATTAGTTTTAATTTTTCCTCCTCATTTAAAATATTTTTGTTAATACTTTTATATATATTATTACTATAATTATCTTTACTAATATTTAAAGGAATATATTTACCTTTATAACAATTATTAATTAAACAATATGTTATTAAAAAATCTTGAACATTTGCATTAGTCGTTATACTTTCTATATCTGTTAAAGAATAATTTTCTTTAACAATTATAGAATCTAAAATATCATTTAAAACCGGACAATTTTCTAACAATATTTCTAATATACTTTTAGTAATAATTAATTTATAAGAACTTAATAAATTAACTAAACATTCTATAGTATTTAAATTAACTTCTCTACTTATACCATCAACAATTGTTTTATTTATTAAATCTATAAACCAATCTATTTCTTGATTATACCATTGGGCTTTAATATAACGATTTAAGTAATTTCTTACATTATTACTTTTATATTTATTAAAATAATCTTTTAAAAAATCTTCCGATAACTGAAAAATTGCATATTCTTTTTTTAATTTTTCGATCATAAATTTACCTCTTTTTTACGAACTAAACCTCTATCCATATATTGTAATAAATTTTTGATTTTTAATTGATTAGCTAAAGCTAAAGCCAAATAATGAAAAACATCTTTATCTTCTAAGCGACTTAAAGTAAAAGCCATTTTCAATGGAATAAAACCATGAGCTAAAGCAATTTTTACTTCTTGAGGTACGCTTTTTTGCATATAAGTGCCAATTTCTGAAACATCTATTCCTAAATATTTCCAATTATAATTTTGGGAGCTATAATTAATTTCCCTTAAAGCTTCTCTATAATTATCAATATTAAATATATGATACTTGCCATAAATAGGTAATTCATATCCACTAACAACGACAATCTTTTTCAGTTGAAAAATAGCATTATTAATTATACTAAATACTCGAGTTCGACTTAAATGATTCATTTCCATAATTTCTTTAACCGCTATTTTCTTTCTATTATTTAAACCATAATAACTTTCCAAAATAGTTCGGTATGAATCACTTAAATAATTAATATAATTTAAACATTCTTTATCTAAGATATCTTGTTCTATTGAAGTATTTATTTCTATTTGAAAAGAATCTAACTCATCCTTTTTTTCTTCTTCTTTATTAAAATAATTATACATCCCATTATAAATTGCTTGAGCTAAATAATTATCTATATTATTTATTATATTACCATTATATTTTTTTATAGCTTTGATAAGAGCTATAGTACCTTCTTGCATTAAATCTTCTTCCGTACTATTAAACTTTTCTTTAGCAATATATTTAATTAAATCTAAATAATTTAATACTATTTTTTCACAAGCAAAAACATCTTTTTTAGCTTTTTTAATAAGTTCTTGTTTTTCATTTTCCTTTATTTTGGGAGCTAATACATCACTATATAAAGCAAAATTTTCTTTTTCATAAATATTTATTGGTAAGTAAGAATCATGATATATTTTTTTTATTAAACCATACATTACCAAAACATCTATTAAAGTAGCATTATTTGTTATTTTTAATATATCTAGATAATCTATACTTTGATATCCGACAATTGAAGCAAAAATATCATTTAAAACTGGACAATTTTCTAACAATATTTCTAATATACTTTTAGTAATAATTAATTCATAAGAACTTAATAAATTAACTAAACTTTCTAAAGTATTTAAATTAACTTCTTTACTTATACCATCGACAACTGTTTTATTTATTAAATCTATAAGCCAATCTATTTCTTGATTATTCCAGGCATATTTAACATTTTTATTAATTAAATACTCTTGAAGACATGCTTTCATATCACAACTTTTAAGCATAAAAAAGCCCCCTTACTACTGGAAACTTATTATACTCCTAAATTATTTTTTGTCAACTACCCCGCAACAAGATTATCGGGGCTTGATATGGTATCTATTTTCATATAGACATCTTAGCAAGATGAATTAAAATTCATATTGATACTTGCTAATTCAGTTCTATATAAAAATAAGTTTATATTCCGCGCAGCAAGACTGCGGGGCTTGAGACCCACAATTTAAGCCCTCAAAACTTCTAAATAATTTTAACAACAACTACCAAAACCTCATTTCTTTTGGTATCTTAATCGTTAAAATTATCTAATCCGTAATTCGACCTTAAATTGGTGTCAATTACTTTTTCAAAACCTCACTAAATATTCTTAATTCTCAAAGTAAAAGTAATTTTCATAAAGTTTCTCTTTTTAAATTAATTTACACTTTTTTTGGGCATATTAGTAACATATAGCAAAAGAATATCTGACTTAATAGATTTAAAAAATATTTCTAATGAAAGAATGTCTAGCAAAAGTTAATTAATATAAAAACTTATATTAAAATATATTATTTGTATTTATTAATTTCTTTTTTAAAGGCATTATATCTTAAATATTTCTTTTCATAGAGTGCAATGATCTCACCTTTATTTTTCATATTTAGATTTTCTAGGCACTCATCTAAAATACAAACTAAAAATGCCGCTTTATTGTAAGATCCACGATATTGATTAGACAAAATCGCATCTACTCGTTTGGCGATGTTTTCTTCTAACCAAATTATATAATCTTGTTTTATTTTGTCAGGAATAGTAAAGTGTTTTTTCCAAACATTAAGAATTTTAAAATGCTCCACTCCTCTTTCATCGGCATTATAAAGATTATAATCATCACTTATTTCTACATCCAAGCATATTGAAGTAGCTAATTTCTTTTTTATTTCTGTTTTATTATTATCACACAATAAGAATAACGCTAAATCCACATAAGTATTCATATTTGAATATGTCCAACCAAGATATTCTTGATTATCTTTAAAAAAATTTAAAAAATCATCAAATTCTCCTAAAAAATAATTAAACAATACTACAGCATTACTATTTAAATTTTTATATGGGTCTTCTTTTATAATATCTATTTTTTCTTTATATTTTTCTAAATAATCATTATTTATAATCCTTATTAAATCAGATACGTTATGACTTGATTCAAATGCTATATATAAATATTGACTAATATCAAAATCTGAATCAATTTTTTTATAAGATTCAGCTATAAGTAAGGCAATATCTCTTCTTATATTATCATCCATATCATTAATTATGCTTTCACCTATTTCAATAACTTCTTTGTATTTTTTTAATTCATATGTTTTTTTCAATATAAATATACATAATTTAGGATGTGTTACCTTGTTCATTTCTAATACTTTTTTATAGTTATCATAGTTACTATATTCTAAAAAATTGATTAATAAGTCAAAAGAAATATCATCATCTTTTTGCGATAGAAATGGTATCCAATTTTGCAAAAATATATCCAAATCTTTAATTTTTTCTAGCCCTAAACCAAAAGAATCTTCAAGTTTAATATCTCTAAAAGTATTTAATTTATAATAATTATATATTTCTTCAAGTTTTTTATCGCTAATTAATATAGTAATAAATAATAAAGTTAAACATATTTTATTTATATCTACATTTACTAATTCAAAAGATACAATATCATTTATTTCATAATCCAAAATATCATTACTATCATCTTCTAAAACAGAATAATTAGTAAAAACAATTAAATCAAGAATCTTTCTTGCATTTCTATAATCTTTTTTTGTAACTAATATAAAAGCTAAATTATAAGCATTTAATATAATACTACTAACATTTTCAGAATCATAATAACGAGTTTCGTAATCATCACCAAAGTAGTCATAATCACCAGTTTCATAAGTTTCACAATGAAATTGCAATTTACCAATATTAATTAAATCAAACTGCTCTTTAATTCTTTCTATTGTTTTATCTAAATTTCCTAAATCAATACTCTGTATTTCGTCTTTAAAGACTTCGTTAATAAGTTCTATTATTTTCTTATTTTGATTATCTGATAATTTTTCAATTACATTAAACAAAAATTGTTTAATTTGTTCTTTGGAACTTTTTTCACATAATTCTGTCAATAGTTCATATAAATCTTTTTTATTCATAATATTTCCTAAATGTTATTCTTTCACTTCATAACCATTTTTAATTGCTAATATTTTTCCTTTTAGTTCTCTATTATCCTTTTTAATATTATACTTTCTGTAATCATATTTTCTATTTGTTTCATATCCTAGAGTAAAGTAATGATTAGAATAACCTAATTTATCTATATCATCAACAATGTCTTTTAAATCAAAATCGCAAATATCATCAAGCATTCCTAATCCTTCACCATTAACTACTATAGGATAAAGTTCTTGTTCTTTATAGCTTTTTAATTTTCTTGAACCTAAATATATGATATGGAAAGTAGTGGTAGAGCCCATATCATATTCCATTTTCATGGTGTCATTTTTTTCCAATTTTAATTCACTTAATTTTGTTGCAACAGCATTAGATAACTCACCAAAGTAAGGATCTTCTTCTGGGCAAACCCAGCAATCAAATAAATAATCTTTGTATTCAATAGTATATAAATGATACGCAAGTGAATTAAATGATGCAAGTATAGTATAAGCAAGATCTGCTATTGTTCTTCTACTTGGTATTTCTACTTCTCTCCATATTTTATTTTCTAACCCTTCTATTCCAATTCTAAAAGTTAATATTTCATTCATTTTTAAACACTCCTATTCAAATTTAATATTATTTTTATTACACCATTCTATGGCAATTTCTTTATACTTTTCATCTCTAAACTTATACCAATTTTCAATTATATCAAAATTAATACATGTATCTTTAAATCTTCTAAAAGCACCACGTCCATTAATGGCAATTTGTAATTGATTGTAAAGTCTAACATCTTCTATAGTCTCTATAAACTCTTCCATCATGCTATATTCATCAATGTAGTATTTAGTAGGTAATTCTATACAATTATCGTATATTTCTTCTTTTTCATCTTCACTCATATCTGAATAATCATCTATATAAATAAATTCATTTGTTTTATCATTGTAATAAGCACTAGAATCCATTTCATTATTTACAAATTCTAACATTTCTATAACATCATCTAATTTTACTTTCATTTTAACTTTACTCCCTCCATTAAACTTCTACATATTCCAAACTAACAATGAAATTTAATATACTATTTACTACTTCTAAACTAAATACTAATTCTTCTTGTTCTATATTCACATTTTTATGAACCTATAAATCCAATTTAATAACAATACTATTATCATAAGTATCAATTAACCTAAGCCCTTGTATTGCAATTATATCATAATCCTCGGTAATTAACAACCGATTACCGAGATTTATGCTTATTTATTGTAACTATTCAGACTAAGTCATGTTAAAACGAGAGCTTATAAAGAATGCTCTCTTTTTAATTAAATAAAGTTTTAT
>CANRAL010000016.1 GCA_947628585.1 uncultured Bacilli bacterium
CCATATATTAATAATAATGCTCCCATCAAAAACACTATTACTATTATTGTTTCTATAAATACAAATCCATTCTTTTTAGTCAATTTACATCGCCTCTATTCTAAATAGATTATACCATATAAGTTAATTTTTTCATACAAATAAAAAAAGTTAATTTTTTTAAATTAACCTTAATTATTTTCTCTTAATATTTCCATTGCTTTACGCATTTTCATATCATATTTAACTATATCAATAGATCCAAATGCTTTTAATAATTCATCAACAGTAATTCCATATTCTTTAGCCATTTCTTCAGCTTTAGCATCTACTTCTTTTTTAGTAAAATCAATTTTTTCAGCGTCAGCAATAGCTTCAATTAAATAACGATATTTAACTCTTTTTAAAGCTTCAGGTTCCATTTGTTTATGTAATTGTTCTTCCGTAGTACCAGTTATTTCATAATATTTATTAATATCTAACCCTTGTTGCATAAGTGTTCGAGAATATTCATCAATCATGCGATGAACTTCTTCTGTAATTATTTCAGGATTAACTTCTACTTTTAAATTATTTGCCGCTTTTTCTAAACATTCATCTAAAAATTTATCTTCAATTTGATGTTCTTTTTCATGTTTTAAATCATCTTTGATTTTTTTCTTTAATTCATCAATATTTTTTACATCATCATAACCTAAATCTTTAATAAAGTCTTCATCAACTTCCGGCAAAACTCTTGTTTTAATTTCATTAATAGTAACTTCAAATTTAACATCTTTATTTTTTAAATCGGCTACATAATTTTCTGGAAATTTTAAGTTTAAAGTTTTAGTTTCGCCCGTTTTAAGACCAATTAAACCTTCTTCAAATCCTGGAATAAATGAATGTGAACCTATTTCAAGTGGGAAGTTTTCACCACTACCACCTTCTAATTCTTTACCATCAACATATCCTTTAAAGCTTATTACAGCGGTATCTTTTTCACAAACTTCGCCATTTTCTTTAACAACAATATCTGCAAGATGTTCTCTTAAATGATTAATTTCATCATCCACTTCTTTATCACTTACTGTAGCTTTATCTTTTTTTATTCCCAAATTTTTATATTCTCCTAAAGTAACTTCAGGATGAGTAATAATAGTAAATTTTAAAATAATATTAGTATCACTAATTCCCGTAATATCTACAGTTGGTTCAATAATAGGAACAATTTTATCCTTTTCAAGTATTTCGCGATATGCAATTTGAATAGCATCATTACAAGCATCAGAATAAAGAGATTCAATTCCAAATTTCTTTAAATAAATATCTTTAGGTACAGAACCTTTCCGAAATCCATCAACTTTGGCATCCTTAACTTTTTTCTTAAAAGTTTTATCTAAACATTCTAACCATTCTTTTTCTAACTTTACTTCTTTTTCAATAACATTTTTCAAACTTTCTACATCCTTTCCATAAAAACTGCTTTTATTATATTATAAACTTCCTATTTTAGCAAGAACTATCAATACTTTCTTTTAACAAATTAACTGCAACAGTCAATTAAAAATGTAATTAAAGCAACATCTTTATCATATCTTCCCGTTTTAATTCCCACATCTATATCGCTTAATTTTTTTAAATTATTTAATAATTCTTTTTCTGAATAAGAAATACTATTATTATATAATTTCGTAACTTGCCAATCTTGCATTTTTAATTTTTCCCCTATTTCTTTTTTATTTAAATTCATTTCAAAATATTTTTTTAAATAATACATATTTCGATATTCTCTAGCTAATAACATTATTAACGTAATACTTTCTACTTTATAAATTTTTAAATCTTGATATATCTTTAAAGCATCTTTTAAGTTATGATTAATTACGGCTTCCACGAAATGAAAATTATTATCATCAATAACAGAACCAACAATATTATAAACATCATTATATTTAATTAACTTTTCTTCACCATAATATATAAATAATTTATCTAACTCTTGATAAATGCAATCCAAAGACTTAGTATTATTCATAATATATTTTAAAGCATTATATTCAATATCTTTATTATTATCCCGACAGTACCTTTTTATTTCTTCTTCCGTTTCCATATAATTAAAAGGGGGAATATTAATTAATTTATACTTATCTTTAATTATTTTAACAATTTTTTTTCGAGCATCAATATTATCACTAGTAAAAATAATTATAGTTTCGGGATTAGGATTATTAAAATAATTAATTAATAACTCATTTTCTTTATCGGTTATTTTACCATTACCAAAAAAATTAGCATTACTAGCAACTATAATTTTTTTATTAGTAGTTAAAGAAAAATAATTGGCTTCTTTAAGTAAATCTTCTATAGCTACTTCTCTTAAATTCATAGTTAAGTATTCTTCATTTAAAATAATTTTTTTTATTTCTCGTTCTATTAAATGATAACTATTAGCACTAATTAAATAAATATTCATAACTTTCTCCCTTTTAAATTGTATCAAAAACCCTATTAAACTGCAATAAATAAAGTATTAAAAAAGACTTAGCTAAAGTCTTAAATCTATATAAAAACATTAAATTAATGTATTATATTTTATGTAAATAAAATATAATGTTATGGGCAAATATCCAAATTTAAGGTTTATAGGTTTTTAGAAAATAATTATTTTTATTAATTTTTATAGCGACACTTCCATCGTCATCAGTTCGGTATACTTTTGAATTACTTAAGTTTTTTAAAGTTTCTATATTAGGATGGCCATAACTATTATTTTTTCCTACCGAAATAATCGCATATTTATTTTTAATTTTATCTATAAAATCTTTACTACTTGAGGTATTTGATCCATGATGACCAACTTTTAAGAAAAATGCTGGGATATCATAATTCTTTAAAATATCTTCTTCTACCTTTTTACTGGCATCACCCATATATAAAAAACTATAATTAGCTATTTTAAAATATAAAACGAGACTATTATCGTTTTCTTCTTCATAAATATTATTATTTAAATTTTGAATAGCAAAATATTTTAAATTTATTTTAGTAGTTACCTTACTTTTACTAGCAATTAATTTTTCTATATCATTTAAAGGTCCATTATTTAAATAAACATTTTCAACTTTTAAATTTTGGATAATATTTAAAGCTTCTCCTGCATGATCCATATCTCCATGACTTAAAAACAAATAATCTATTTTGCGAATACCTTTACTTTTTAAAAATTTGATAACATTATCGCTTAAATTATAGCTTTTAGTACTTATTTGCCAAGGCTCTTTGGAATAATTAATTTTTCCACCCGTATCTATCATAATAACTTCTTTTTGCCAAGGACTAATAATAACCGAAGAATCCCCTTGCCCTACATCTAAATAATAAATTTCATAACTATTAGTTATTTTAGGCAATAATTTAACTATAACTAAAAGAAAACATAAGAGATAAAATAATTTATGATGTTTAAAAGCAAATAATAAAATAATGTAATATATAATTATCATAAAGATAGGCATTTTAGGAATAATTATAAATATACTTATTAAATTAAAGAAAGAATTTATTTTTGATAAAATTAATAGAAGAAAAGCTAAGATATTGCTTAAAAATGGCAATAAAAATACAAGCAAAGCCAAGGGATATACTATTAATGATATATAGGGAACATAAATTAAATTGGCTAGAATACTAGTTAAATTTATTTCATAATTTAAATTAATTGTAATTGGTAAACTAAATAAAAAGGAAATAATACTTAAAATAAGTAATTGTTTAAAATAGTTACCTTTAATATATTTATTATTTAAAATAATACCTCCCGTGATAACAAAAGAATAAATAAAACCTATATCATATATAATAAAAGGATTAATTATAATTAAAAAATAAGCCGTAATAATTAAAACTTGAAAATTAGATAATTTTAAATTACATATTTTTTTAATATTTAAAAATATATAGAAGAAAACAGCCCTTAATATTGAAGCGGCAAAATTAGTTAAATAAGCATAAAAAAGTAAAATAATAACTGTTATAAAAAGTTTCTTTTTATATTTTAATTTAGCCAAAATATTATCTAATATTTTTAAAAAAACACCAATATGCATTCCGGATATAGCTAAAAGATGCGATACTCCATTTTTTTGAAAACTATTATAATCTTCACTACTAATTAAAGATTTATCCCCTAAAATAAAGATTTTCAAATAATCACTATTAGGTATTTTATTAACCCGATGATAAAAATAATCTTTAACTTTAGATAATAAACTATTATTCTTTTTTATTTGGTAATCACTAATATTAAAAATATAATATATTTTTTTATTATATAGATAATTTTTATAATTAAAAGTATTAGGTATCGTATTGTTTTTAGGTTTTTCTAATGTACCTTGCATTATAATTGTACAGCCTAAACATAAATTATTTTCTAAATAATTTTTTTCTTCCCTACTTTGGATATAATATACTGCTTTTATTTTTTCTTTAGCTTTTATTTCTAAATTTAATTTATTACCATTAATATTAAATAATAATATTTTTCCTTCAATATTTGAAGTATTAATATTATATTGAGATTTGTAGAAAATAACTTTTGTAAAAAATAAAACATAGAAAAAGATTAAAAGACCTACAATAATTAAGACTTTATTAAACTGTAATAAAGTCTTTAATTTTTGCATAAATTGCCTCACCAATTCCTTTTACTTCTTTTATCTCGGTAATGTTTTTAAATAAACCATTAGTGCTTCGATAATTAATAATAGCTAAAGCTTTACTTTCACCAATTCCCTTTAAAGTCATCAACTCTTCCAATGTTGCTGTATTAATATTAATAATTTTTTCTTCTTCCATTGCTTTAGTTGTAGATGACAAACTAACTTCATTTTGACTATTTGAATTAGTATTATTAGAATTATTGCTATTATTAGTTGTATTAGAATTCTTTTCATTTTTATTGGATACAGTATTTTTAGTTTTTTCTTTTGGTATTTCTATTACCATTTCATCATAAACATATGCACTTAAATTAAGATTATCTTTTAAAGCTTTTTCCGTAAAGCCCCCTGCGATAGTAACTAATTCAGACAACGTACTATTTTCTTTTAAACTGTATAATCCTGGATTTTTAACCTCACCTTTAATATCTACGTAAATATTTTTATTTTCTTCTAAATTAGACGTTAAACTTTCCGTAACTATAACGTTACTATTCTCTTCAATATTACGAGCATAAAAGAAAATGTAAATGGGAAATATAATTACTCCGATTAATAAAAAGATATTTAAAAATAAAATATATTTATGATAGTTTACTAAATATTTTTCTAATTCTTTTAACATTAAATTCTCCTTTCATCTATATATCTTACAAAATATTTTGACATTTCCTTTTATTTTTTAAAATTTTATTAATCTTATTTAAAAACTTAGAAATTATCTTCATTTACATTTCCTTTTTATGTATTTTAGATAGTAAAAGTAAAATATTTTTAATGTCACAAATAAAAAACTAAGATATTAATCTAAATATTAATCAAATATCTTAGTTATTAATTTATAAAAATATTTTATTTATTTTGCTTTGCTAGTATACTTGCTCTAGCTGCAGCTAAACGAGCGATAGGTACTCGGTATGGCGAACAAGAAACATAATTAAATCCTAATTTATGACAAAAGGCAATAGATGCTGGATCACCACCATGTTCTCCGCAGATGCCTAAGGAAATGTTAGGATTAACTTTTCGCGCTTCTTTGGCTGCCATTTCCATAAGTTTACCAACACCATCTTCATCTATCCGACTAAAAGGATCTGATTCAAATATTCGTTTTTCATAATATGAACTTAAAAATTTACCAGCATCATCTCGACTAAAGCCATATGTCATTTGGGTTAAATCATTAGTACCAAAACTAAAGAATTCAGCTTCTTCAGCAATTCTATCCGCTAAAAGAGCAGCTCTTGGTATTTCAATCATAGTCCCTACTTGATATTTAATATCTAAAGATGATTCTTTAATTAAAGCATCAGCTACTTCGACAACTATATTTTTTACATATTTTAATTCATTAACATCGCCAACAAGGGGAATCATGATTTCTGGTTCAATTGTTGTACCTTTTTTAGTTACATTAATTGCCGCTTCAATTACCGCTCTCGTTTGCATTTTAGCTATTTCTGGATAAGTGACAGCTAGACGACAACCCCGATGTCCCATCATTGGATTAAATTCTTTTAAGGATGCAATAACATCTTTTAATTCTTGTTCCGTTTTGCCTAAATCTTTGGCAAGTTCTTTTATTTCTTCATCAGTTTTTGGTAAAAATTCGTGTAGAGGGGGATCAAGATAACGAATTATAACAGGATATGGAGCCATTGCTTCAAATAATCCTTCGAAATCTTCTCTTTGATATGGCAAAATTAATTCTAAAGCTTTTTCCCTTTCTTCAACCGTTGTCGCACAAATCATTTTACGGAAATTAAATATCCGATTTTTTTCAAAAAACATATGTTCAGTCCGACATAAACCAATACCTTCTGCACCAAATAATCTTGCTTGTTTAGCATCTTTTGGAGTATCAGCATTAGTTCTAATACTTAAAGTTCTAGCTTTATCAGCCCAAGACATAAAGGTTTCAAAATCCCCACTTATTGTAGCGGCTACTTTTTCAAGTTTACCTTCATAAACTCTACCTGTTGTACCATCTACAGAAATATAATCACCTTCATGTAAAACTAAACCATCTTTCGTTCTTAAAGTTTTTTCTTCTTCATTTAAGGTGAAATCACCAACACCTGATACACAGCAAATTCCCATACCCCGCGCTACAACCGCTGCATGGCTAGTCATACCACCACGAATAGTTAAAACTCCTTCACTTGAGTTCATTCCTTCAATATCTTCAGGAGAGGTTTCTAACCGAACCAAAATTGCTTCTTCGCCTCTTTTTTTAGCAGCTATTACTTTACTTGATTCGAAATAAATTTTACCAGCTCCGGCTCCCGGTGAAGCCGCTAAACCAGTTCCAATAATTTTTTTAGTTTTTAAATCACTTTCACTAAAAGTTGGATGAAGTAAAGCATCTAATTGTTTAGGATCGACCATTAATATAGCATCATCCTTTGTAATTTTTCCTTCATTTACTAAATCAACAGCAATTTTAACAGCAGCCGAAGCCGTTCTTTTACCATTACGAGTTTGGAGAATAAACAATTTACCATTTTCAATTGTAAATTCCATATCTTGCATATCATTATAATGATTTTCTAAAGTTTCGGCAACTTTCACAAATTCTTGATATACTTCAGGCATAACTTCCGCTAGAGTAGCAATTTCAGCTGGGGTTCTAACTCCGGCAACAACATCTTCCCCTTGCGCATTTATCAAATATTCACCAAAAATTTTCTTTTCGCCAGTCGCGGGATTTCGAGTAAAAGCAACCCCTGTTCCCGAATTTTCATTTAAATTACCATAGACCATTTCTTGAACATTAACAGCAGTTCCCCAAGAACCAGGAATATCATTAAGTCTTCGATAATATATAGCCCGTTCATTATTCCAACTTCTAAATACCGCTTTTATAGCTTCTATTAATTGTTCATAAGGATCAGTTGGAAAATCACATCCAGCATTTAACTTATATTCTTCTTTAAATCTTTTTGTTAAATAAACCATATCCTCAGCATCTAAGTCAATATCTAATTTTATACCCTTCTTATTTTTTACTTCATCAATTATTTCTTCAAATTTTTTCTTAGAATATCCTTTTACGACATCACTAAACATTTGAATAAATCGCCGATAAGAATCATAAACAAATCTTTTATTTTGACATCTTTCAGCAAACTTTTCAGCTATTTCATCATTTAAACCTAAATTCAAAATAGTATCCATCATACCTGGCATACTAACTCTAGCCCCACTTCTTACACTTACTAAAAGTGGATTTTGAGCATCGCCAAATTTTTTCCCAGTTATTTTTTCTAATTCTTGGATCTTTTCTTTAATTTCTTGGATAATTTCTTCATTAATTGTTTCCTTATCACTATAATATTTATTACAAGCATCAGTAGTAACAATAAATCCTTGGGGTACTGGTAAACCAATATTAGTCATTTCCGCTAAATTAGCTCCCTTACCTCCAAGTAAATTTCGCATATCTTTATTTCCTTCTTTAAATAAATAAACATATTTTTCCATAACAAGCCTCCTACAAATAATTTTACCATATAAAAAAAAGGCTAACAAGCGTTATCTTTTTTAAGTTTCACTATTTTCCTCTTCATTAGCAATATATTTAGCGTAAATTAAACCATTTTCTATCCAAACATAAACAATCGTATCATTTACACTTTCTCCTTTATCATTAGTAATAATTTTTTCATCTTTATCATCTCGTTCACTACTTTGGATATAATTTCTTTGTAATAAATAACCAACATTTACTTCGAGACAATATAATGGTTCTGAAGGAGTAGTATCCATAAAGGCACATTTTTCAGTTCCATTACTCCTTAACATATATTCATAATCTTCCCCATAACTAATTGCCCCCGTTTCAATAATATTTATTTTATTTTTCCAAATATTATTTTTAATAATATTAGTTACAGCAGAAATACTGTAACTAGCCAAAACCGTTACAGTTGCCAAAATTGTAATAACTCCCAATAATTCAATTAACGTAAACCCTTTTTTTCGCATAGTACCACCTATTTTAACATTAATTTTAATGCTTCTTTAACTTGATTTTCTAATGTTTCACTTGGATTAACTTGAGGAATAACTTTCTTTATTTCTCCCGTTTTATAACCTAAACTTTCTAATACACTCATTAATTCTTCAATGCTATCATTTTCTTCTTCATTAACCATTTCAATTTTAATTTTATTTTTTAAATCCAAAATTATTTGCTTGGCTAATTTTTCACCAATTTTGGGAAACTTAGTTAAATATAAAATATTTTCGCGATTAATAGCATCAATTATTCCACTTATGGAACCAGTAGCCATAATTGGTAAAGCTAGTTTTGGTCCCAAGCCCTTAACAGATATTAATTTTAAAAATAACTCATATTCTTCTTTTACTTTAAAACCAAAAAAGGAAACATCATCTTCACTTATTTTGGTATAAATATATACTTTATATTCATTATCGAGATTATAACTAAATGGATTAGGAACAAATACTTTATAACCTATGCCATTTAATTCAAGAGTTATATTACTACTATCTATTTCCGTAACAATTCCTTTAAAATATGTATACATAATTTATTCACCTTACCTTTAAAATTTATTCTGTTATTATATAGGGATTAGAAATAGTACCATCCCCATTAACTAACTTAACATTATTATTTAAGTAAAAAACTGGTCGCACTTTAGCTAAAGAAGAAACTAAAATACTAGATATATCTCCATCTAAGGCTATAGCAGCTACTTCATTATAATGATTTTCTTCCACAAATCTAGTTATGGTATATTCCCAATTATTATTATATAACCAATTATTATCAATATTAAGTTCATTATATATCCAATATTTAGGACTTGCAGCATACATATAATCACTAATATACATTAAGCCTATTTTAGAATTATAGGTAACATCCTCTAAAGAATAATCACTCATATTATCTACTGTAATTTTATTATTACCTATTTCATAATTATAAATTTCGAAAGCATTAGCTTCTTCTACTTTATTTATAGGTATTCCGGATATTTGAAAAGGATGGTCAACTATCATATTTCGCCATTTTTCTTCTAAATAATTATTCAAATAATAACCATTTAATTTTTCTATATTTAAATTACTATCTTTCCAGATATTATAGTAACTTTTTTCTATTTTCTCATTATTCCAATAATATTCATTTATGGAATCATTAGAAGCATCTAAACCTAATTCTGTTGTTGTAGCATAATCAGCTTTAATTATTTTAGTTTCATATTCGCCACTTTCATTAGGAAAAAAACCAATTATCCGATATAAATTAGAATTAGGACACGGCTTATCATCTGAATTAAAACAAATATAATTATGAGGATTAATATTACTATATCTATAAGAATTATCTAAAGCTTCTAATTCACTGTTATCTTCTAAATAATTATCTTTTATGCCATCATGATAATACAAATTATCTATAATATTGGCATTATGAGGGATACATTCGGCAATTTTTTGATTGCTACATTCATTTTTATTTTCTTCATTTTTTACTTTTATATATAAAAATACATTTACATTTTTATTTATCACATTAGAAGAATCAATTTCATCACTAATCCATAAATATAAAGCATAATTTTTATTTATCAATTCCTTAAGATTTATATTATATATATTATAAATATTTTGAACCATTTTTCCATTAAGATCTAAATTTAATTGATTCATATCTTGATCTATGGAAAAATCATTTTTACCATCTTTAGAGTTTTCTAATTTCTCTATTTTTATTATTTCTCCTGTACTTAAATCCTTAATTCCATATTTAATAACTTTATCTTCTAATTCATTATCACTTAAAGTTAGTAAGTAGATACTTAAACCCAATTTGACATCACAAGTATTATTTAAAGAAAATTCATAAGGTTCCATACTTAAACCTAATTCATCTTTCATAGGATAGGAATTAGTTAAAGATATTATTTTAGAATTTTCTTTATAAGTTACTTTAACACAATTATCATTTTTTATATTTGCTTCATTTAATGAAGTATTTATATTATTTTTCATATAAGAATAGGTAATTTGTAAACTAATGGTTAAAATTATTAAAAAACCAAGAACAATTAACAAACTGTAACGTAACCAATTTTTCATACCCTCACCTATAATAAAATTTTATCATTAAGTTATTTTTTTTTCAATATAATTTATTGGTGATGAATATGAACTTAATAATTAATAATATAAAAATTCCCATAAAATATGCTAAAACTTGGAATGATAAATTAAGAGGTTTAATGTTTCTAAAAAAAATAAATTATGGTTTATTAATTCCTCAATGTATAAGTATTCATACCTTTGGAATGAAAGATAATATTGATCTTATATTTTTAAATGAAAAAAAAGCAGTTATGTATATTTTTCAAAATTTAAAAGCTAATAAAATTATTCAAGTAAATGAAGATATTAATAAAACTAGTGCCTTAGAATTACCTAAAAACACTAGTTTAAATTTAAAAATTGGGGATATCTTAACTTTTGAATTCGAAGACGTAATCTAATATTTGAATGGTATCTCCTTCTTTAGCTCCTAAGCGAATAAGTTCATCATCGACACCCATTCCTTTTAATTTACGACTAAATCTAAGTACTGCTTCATCTTCTTCAAATCTTGTCATTTTAAATAATTTTTCTACTTTTTCCCCGGATATTACCCAAGTATCTCCATCTTTTGTAATTTGAAATGGCATTTCATCAGTATATTTATATATTTTTTCCTTAGATTCTAAATTTTGATATAAATTTTCTTTAGGTATTTTATCTAATAAATCGGCAAGTGTAGAAAGTAAAGTATCTATTCCCGTATTATTTAAACTACTAATCGGAATTATTATATTTTGAATATATTTTTTTTGAAATTTTTTTAAGTTGTTTTGAGATTCGGGAACATCCATTTTATTAGCAATGATTACTTCCATTTTATTAGCTAAATTCGGATCATATTTTTCAATTTCTTGACGAATTATTTCATAATCCTTAATAGGATCTCTTCCTTCAGTTGCTCCCATATCAATAACATGTGCTAAGATTCTAGTTCTTTTTGCGTGTTTCAAAAATTCAATTCCTAAGCCAACTCCTTTACTTGCCCCTTCAATTAAGCCTGGCAAATCTGCCATTACAAAGGAACGATAATCCTTTAAACGAACTAACCCTAGATTAGGGGACAAAGTCGTAAAATGGTAAGCCGCGATTTTAGGTTTAGAAGCTGATATTTGAGATAAAAGAGTACTTTTACCAACACTTGGCATTCCTATTAATCCCACATCCGCTAAAACTTTTAGTTCTAATTTTATAAATTTTTCTTCTCCAGGTTCGCCTTTTTCACTAAATTTAGGTGCTGGATTATCATGCGTAGCAAAAGCTTTATTACCACGACCTCCTCGGCCACCATGAACAACTACATATTCTTCTAAATCATTTGTCAAATCCGCTAAAACTTCATTACTATCCAAATCTATAATAGTCGTACCCGCAGGAACTTTAATAATTACATCATTGGCATTAGCTCCATATTTATTAGAGCCTTTCCCATTTATTCCCTTATCTCCTTTAATAATTTTTTTATAACTTAAATCGATTAAAGTTTTTAAATTAGCATCAACTTTAAATATTATACTAGCTCCTCTACCGCCATTACCTCCATCAGGTCCCCCCATAGGAACAAATTTTTCTCGTCTAAATGAGGTACAACCATCTCCCCCATTTCCGGCTTCAACTTTTAGTTTTATTTCATCTACAAACATTTTAATCACCTGTTTTTTTCTACATTCATTATATTAAAATTTTATTTATAATGCAAACAATTACTTTTTTCTAGTTAAATATAAATATTCAGCAATATGGATTTGCTTTGGCTCTTCATAATTTTGTAACTCTTGATGTAATAAAATAAATGGAATATAAAAATAACCATATCGTGAACCATTAGTTCTTATCCGAACTGATATTGGCATAGTCAAAATATTTTTAACTAATTTTATTTTAAATTCTAAACGAATATCTTCTCCCTTAAATCATCATCATCTAATATAGCATCATCACTTAACCACGTAATAACATTAGAAGATACTAAATCTTTATAAACATCAGTTTTAAGTTCTTCTTTTTGCCATTCTTCAACTCTTTTAATTTCTTTTTCATATTCTTTAAAACTTTTACAATTATCCATTATATTCCTATCAAATAGTTGAGCATTTATAATTTTTTGATATAAATCTTGAAATGCAGCATAAATAGGATAATTTTCTTTGGTAATAAAAAATTCATAATAACCATATATATCATCAATATAATCGTATTTTGAACCTTTTATTAGCCAATATATATCTAAATTACCTTCATAAGATATTCTAAAAATTTTATTATCTTGATAAAAAAGAATATCATAAGTTTCCGTAACATTATTTTTTCTTTTTTCAATTCTTATCATATTTACTTTCCTTCAAAAAAAATCAACCAATGGTTGATTTATGCTACTTCGTAAACACTTACTTTTTTACGAGACTTTCCGCTTCTTTCATATTTAACTGTACCTTCTACTAAAGCAAAAAGTGTATGATCTTTACCCATTCCAACATTTTTACCTGGGAAAATCTTTGTTCCTCTTTGACGATAAATTATAGCTCCAGCTTTAGCCATTTGACCATCAGCAAGTTTAGCTCCTAATCTACGTCCGGCAGAATCACGACCATTATCGGTAGATGATTGACCTTTTTTATGAGCAAAACGTTGGATATTTAAATTTATAAATAACTTAAACATTTTTTTCCTCCTTTTTTATTATTTTAATATTTTCAGGATATTGTACTTCTAAATTTTCTAATAAACCTATCATATTATTTAATAAAATAACTACTACTGTACTGCGATGCATAATATCTATTTTAAGTAATTTATCATTATCTTTAAATTTAATTGCACTTTTATCAATATTAAATATACCATTTACAGTTGTATATATAATACTCGAAACACTAGCACAAACAATGTCTTTTCCCACATCAGACCAGTTAGCATGTCCCTTAACAGATATGCTATTTTTTTTAATTTCAATAGTAATCATTATTAACCATTAATTTTTTTAACAACTAAACAAGTATAAGGTTGACGATGGCCTTGAGTTTTCCGATATTTTTTCTTTGGACGATATTTAAAAACTTTAATTTTTTTACTCTTTCCTTGTTTTTCTACCGTACAAACTACTGATGCACCAGCCACATAAGGATTTCCAGACTTACCATCAACAAATAATACTTTATCAAAAGTAATATCACTACCTACTTCTGCATCTAATTTTTCAACATAAATCTTATCATTTTCAGATACATAGTATTGTTTTCCACCTGTTTCAAATATAGCTTTCATTTCATACCTCCTCACATAAGACGCGCCGTATAGGTAACTTATAAAGTTTTATTAACCTTTTTCGAGCGGTTTTTTTCGAAATTACTTAAAACATAATTAAGTTTATCAAAAATACCAATGAATGTCAAATGTTTACTTTTTATTTTTAAAATTTAATTAATAAATAATTACATATCTAACAATATTACAATTTTATCCAAATTATTAATAAAACCAACTAAGTAATATCTAAGACGTATGGGGCATTAATTGTACCTGTTCCACCTTTATATTTCACGCTAGAATCGAGATAAAAGGACGGGCGAACCACAAACGCGAGCGTGCCGACATAGTCGTTGACGACACGACCGGTCGCAAGCACATCGAACGCACGGACAGGAGAATCGTAGTTTTGGGTTATTAACCATTCCCATAAGCCCATATATAACCAATTACTATCTGTTGCCGAACGATAATCATTATCTATTTCTTTTGCATTAAAACTTCCCACTGGATTACCAAATTTATCTAATGTTATACCATCATTTTTATAAGTCCATGTTCCTGTGAATGGTTGTTTGTTCCAATTTTTGGGTGCTGCGCCATATAAATAATCACTTACATATAATAAGCCTATCTTTTCTGGATCGTTTTTTTTATCTTCTTGAGCATCTGTTCCTAATTCATTATTATATACGGTTTTGACATTATTAGTTATTGCTACATTGCGCAATGTTGCATTCTTATTTCCATATATCCATTCATGTTCCAGTATTAATTCTCGATATTTTTCTTCTATTGTACTTATGTATTTTTTATTTAAATGAATTTTATTAAGTAATGATGTTTTCCAATTTGCTACTGTTGCTATTGTTCCGTTTTCTTGCCATCTATATCTATCTACATGGTCTAATAAACCTTTATATCTATGCGTAAATGCATCTCTTTCTTCATTATTCCCCGTTGATGATTGATAAGGATACCCTGAAGATGAACCATAGGTTTCAGGGTCAGCTTGGGAATAATCTCCACTATAAGTTGCTGTTCCAGCTCCTAATAATTCTTTATTTGCATAATCCGCTTTTACTACTTTTATTCCATCACTATCAAATGTTCCGATTATCCGATATAAATTATTATAGCCTGGCTCTTCTGGATTATCAGAACATGTTGTTCCTAAACATATATAATTATTTACTTTTTCGAATGAGCCTGTATATCTATAACTTTTATCATTGGCTTCTAAATTTGCATTTGTTTCTCCTTCATAATCTGCTTTTCCATCATGATAGATTAGATTACTTGCTCCATATTCACTTTCATCATGTAACTTTTTTATACATTCAGCTAGTTCTTCCCCTTCATTACATACATCCATTAAATCATTGGCTATTTTCTTTTCTTGAATTCTTATTCTTCCTTTAAAACTTTTCCCTGTATTTAATTCTTGATTTGTTTCTAAGTTCTTAAATGTTATTGTTATTTCCCATTTATCCGTTTTTGTATTTTCTTTTTCAATATCATGATTATCTTTATTTACTTTTATTACATAATCTTCTACTATAGGATATATTCCTTCTCTTAATTCTGTTATATCATAACTATCATTTGTATCTTTTAATGTTGCTTTATTTAATCCTTCTATATTTCCTTCATAACCATTTGGTCCTTTTACTGTTAAAAATAATTCAGGTATAGCCTCATACCCTAAAGTTAACCCATTATAATCGACATTATTTCCTAATGTTTTATCATATTCTTTTAAAAATACTATTGGGTCTTCTTTTCCTTCATCTTTATATGAAGAATATTCCAAATTATTTTCTATTATCTCTAAATATATACTATATTTATAATCTTCTGTTTCATTTGTTGTATTATTAGCTATTAAGGTAGCACTTACATTTGTTGTTCCTTCTTGATTACTATCACCTAATTTAAATTCATCTGGTTTTACTTCAAGAGTTATATTATCTCCACCAATAAAAGATAAACTATCTACTGTTCCAGTTGTCGTATTTATATTAGAAATTGTTGTATTACCATTTACACTTTGAAAATATGCATAGGTTGCTCCTATTACAACTATTAATATTACAAATATGCCAACAATTAATAAAATTAAAGACTTTTTATTACCCTTCATATATATCATATCCTTTCGTCAAATACTCTATCTAAAGCCCATTTTACTATATATATATATATATCAAGGGTTAATTTTATTTTTTTAAAAAGTTTACATAATTTGTCAAACGATAATTTTATAAAAAAGGTAATTTAAATTTATAATAGATAGCCATTACCAGTTTTATGGAAAACATTTACTATTATTCGTAGTTAGTATTCACAAACTTCTAAGTTTATTTAAATAAATACTGCTACTTTTTAAGTAAAATTTAAAATTTTGGTAGTTGAAAAGCTAGAAATCAATCCTAGCTTTTTCATTTTCACAATAGAATGGAAAAAATTTTTTTTGATTTTTTTAATAATATTTTTCAATATATTGTATTTTTACAGTTGCTCAACAAAAGTATCATATATTCTAATGTATCTATAAGTTATTCTATTAGTTCCTTCTTTCTTTTCTTTAGCAACTATATTAAGTTCAGCCATCTTATTTAGAATATTGTTAATTGAATTAATATGAGCATCAAGTTCATCTGCCATTTCTTGTGCCGTAAATACTATTTTTTTCATCATTAGTGGATGCATTCTCAGAACAATGCTACCGTTTATGTTTTGTTTTATTGTCTTCTCATCTTCATCATACACTTTATTAATTTTTTCAATTCTACCAATATTTCTTGTACATTGATCAACTACGCATTGCAAGAAAAATCTAATAAAACCATCAACATTTCCATTTCTACATTCATTAAGAGCATTATAGTAATTTGCTTTAAATAATTCTATAATTTCGGATAAAAACAATATTGGAGCATCATCTTTTAATTTTGCAAGTTGCAATGTCATCAAAGCTCTTCCCATTCTTCCATTACCATCTTTATATGGATGGATAGATTCAAATTGAACATGCGAAATAGCAACTTTAACAAAAGCTTCCTCATCATACATATTATTCATATATTCCATTAAATTATCTAAAAGTTCTGGAACTTCTTCTGGAATAGGTGGAACAAATGTAGCTCCTTCTTTTCCAAGACCTCTTGGACCAATATAATTTTGAATATTCCTAATTTCTCCAGGTGACTTATCTTCTCCTCTAACTCCAGATAATAATATTTTGTGCATAGAATTAATCATATTAACACTAAAATTTCTATCTTTTAATTTTTCGTTTGCATATTCTAACATTTGTTTTAAATTTTTAACTTCTTTAATACTATCATTAGATTCTTTATAATCCATGTAATACATATCATCTTGAGATATTTGAGTTCCCTCAATTCTTGAAGATCTAATACTTTCACCCAACACTAAAGAATCAAGAAAATACTTTTGATCAAATTTAAACATTTTTAATAAAGACTTATATTGACCATATTTATCATTTGCTTGACCTAAAAGCTTAATTGTTTCTTTATCAAGTTTATATGAAATTGGCAACATTTTTGCTTTGTATGGTTCCATTTTATCACACTCCTCTATTAAAATATCACATTTTTATTAAAAATATACATTATTTTGTAAATTGTTGTGTATTTTACAATACATTTTTACATTTTTCAATATTTTTTTGTATATTCCCAAGCTTGACAGTTTATGAAATAAAAAAAGTGAAAAAACAAATTATAGAAATGGAACAACTAAAAAGAAATTAAAAAGTGAGTTTGGAGAGTTTGACTTTGAAACACCAAGAGATCGAAATGGCGAATTTGAACCAAAAATAGTACCTAAAAACACAAGAGATGTATCAAGAATTGAAGATAAAATAATATCCCTTTATGGAAGAGGATTAACAACAAGAGAAATAAATGAACAAATCCAAGATTTGTATGGAATAGAAGTATCTGCAACAATGGTAAGTAATATAACTAATCAAATCATACCAGAAATAAAAAAATGGGAAGAAAGACCATTAGATAGTGTATATCCATTTGTATTTATAGATGCCGTACACTTTAGTGTAAGAGAAGATAATCATGTAGTAAAGAAAGCAGCTTATATCGTACTAGGAATAGATTCAGAAGGATTTAAAGAAATACTAGGAATATGGATAGGAGAAAATGAATCAGCCAAATATTGGTTAGGAGTATTAAATGATTAAAGAGTCGCGGGGTAAAAGATATACTAATCTTATGTAGTGATAATTTAACAGGAATAAAGGATGCCGTTAATGCAGCATATCCTAATACAGTACAACAAAGATGTATAGTTCATATGATAAGAAATTCAGTAAAATATGTTTGTTATTGCTGGTGCAAGTCAACAAGAAATGGCATCTGCATCATTACAATTAACACAAGCATTAGGTTCAGGTGTTCTTCGTGGTGAAGAATTAAATGCAGTGTTTGAATCTGCACCAAATATCATACAAACAATTGCTGATTATCTAAATGTACCAATAGGTAAAATAAGAGAAATGGCAGCAGATGGACAAATCACTGCTGATATTGTTAAAAATGCAATGTTAGGTGCAACAAAAGATATAAATTCACAATTTGATTCAATTCCTATGACATGGTCGCAAGTATGGACTGGTGTTATGAATCAACTTTATTTAGTAACGCAACCTATACTTGAATTAATTGGTTTACTTGCACAAAACTTGGAAATTCTTGAACCAATAGTAATTGGGGTAGCAACTGCAATTGGTTTATATACTGCTGCATTGCTTATTCATAATACTGTTGAATGAATTTCAAATACTTTAAGTGCTATAAGTGCAGCAAGTTCTTTAATGAAAGCAGGTGCTAGTTTAGCAGAGGCAGCAGCAACAAAGACTGCTACTGGAGCGCAAATTGGCTTTAATGCTGCGTTAATGGCTTGTCCTATCACTTGGATACTTTTAATTATTATTGCAGTTATTGCTGCATTGTATGCAATAGTAGCAGCAGTTAATAAGGTAACAGGTTCAAGTGTAAGTGCAACAGGTATTATTATGGGTGTAATATTTACTGCTGGTGCGTTTGTATGGAACTTATTTTTAGGTTTACTAGACTTAATTTTAGGTATCATTAATGCACTTGTAAATCCATTTATAAGAATTGCTAATTTTATAGGAAATGTATTTACAAATCCAATTTCATCTATTATTTACTTATTCCAAAGTATGGTTGATGGTGTTCTTGGAATACTTGAAAAAATTGCTTCTGCATTAGATTTTGTTTTTGGTTCAAATATGACTGATACAGTTGCTGGATGGCGAAAAGAACTAAAACAAATGGCAGATGATGCAGTTAAAGAGTATGCACCAAATGAAGACTATCAAGAAGTAATGAGTGAATTGAATTTAAGTTCTGAAAGTTTAGGTCTTAAAAGATGGGAATATGGTGATGCTTAGAACTCTGGTTACAAGACTGGTGAAAATATTGAATCTTCAATTGGTAATATCTTTGGTAATGATATGGGGTTAAGTGATTCTTTAAGTAGTATGGCTGATTCATTAGGTGGTATTAAGAGTGATACTGGATCAATAAAAGATTCAGTTGATATAACTTCTGATGAAATGGAATATTTAAGGGATTTAGCAGAAAGAGAAGTTATCAATAGATTTACTACTGCTGAGATACATGATATATAAATCACAGTCATCTACTTCAATTTTTTCATCAATACACTTTTTAAGAATTTTAATTTTGTCTTCTTCTGTTACATCAACCCAGTTAAATATATTTGGAAATTCATTAAATATTTTAAAATATTCCATTTCTAAATCTTCCAACATTTTAATCACCTCTATACAGATACAACATTAAGATTATTAAAGTATTGCATAACATTATTAATTACTTCTTCTATTGGAATGTTTAACCAATTAACTTTTGGATCATTTAGCATTGCTAAATACCTTTTAGAACTTAAAATCTGATTTAATCTTGAAATAATATCTGAAATATTATTTTCTTTCATATTTGAATCATTAAATATTAAAATATTCAAACACTTTTCTAGTTTTGATTTATCAATTCCAGCAATATTAATTAAATAGTAAAAATCAAATAAATCTTTGTATCTTGTAGATCTAAAACCAAGTTTTAATAATGACTTCAATTTTTCAGTTAAAATTTGTTCTTTAGAATTTATTAATAGATTAGCACTTTGATTAAATATATCTAAACTAAAGCAATATTCATCTTGTTCAATATCAAACAGTTTATGAACACCTATATCTAACTTTGTATTTATACTATTACCAAAAGAATCTGAAAGTTGTATATTAACTCTTTTACCATCATAATCTTGGTGGTGTAATTTCTTTATTGAACCATTAATTTTAATTTCTATATTATCATTAACATTATTCAGTTTATCAATAAAATTTTTAATGGAATCATCATCTAAAGAATATTTAATAAAGTCTAAATCAAGGTCACGAGTTGCACGACGAATATCTTTAGATATAGAGTGCATAACAACACCACCTTTAATAGTAATATGACTTTTGAAACTACTATTAGATATTTTGAAAAGTATTATATCTTGGCATACTTTAGAACTTGCATCAGTATAATCATAACCAGTATTTATATATTCATTAATTAATTCTTCTAAATTCATTTAAAATACCTCTCTTTGTAATGCTTCTGATAAGTTAAGGTCATTTTTAAAAAGTGACAAATATTCTTCAATTTTTTGCATGTCTAGTTCATCAACTATTTCCCTATAATTAGTTATAATCTCTTTATAATAATCAAAAGGTATTTGTTTTCTTTTTCTGATAAGTTCTACAAGTAGTCTTTCTTTGTTATAAATATTTACAGTACATTCATTAACTTTAATACTTTCTTTTCCAGCATTTAATACATTTTTATCACTAAATATTTGAACAATTTTTTCATTTTTGATAGTACGATAATTACTTGGTGTTGCAAGATATACTTTATTTGGTATTACATCCGTTAAATCATAAAAGTAAAAAGCAGAATCCATTGTTATAACACCTGATGGGTATTTTTTAGAATAAAGAATTATTGGATCAACTATTTTTTTGTTTGAATAAATACCATTTTCAATTTTGTATATTTCTTTATTATCAATTGCTTTCTTAATATTGTATCTAGTACCATATTTTTCTAAAAGTTCTTTGTATGAATAAATCATTGTTTTTCACCTCTTTATCATTTTAACACAATGTAGGGTAAAATTCAAGAAAATACCCGACAAAATGAAAAAATATATTTTTAAATTTGTCACTAACTTGTTACTAACATAACTTACTTTAACTTACTGAACTTATTAAAAAAGTTCAAGAAACAACGATAAATCCTTTATTTATGGTATCTAGCAAATTGAACTTTTTTATGTTATTATTGAAATAACAAAAAAGAAGTAAGAATTAACTTACTTCATATCATGGAAAGTTCCATTTACGCAGAATTCCTTACACACTCAGATATTTTCGTTGATTTTTATTTTAACTAATTTTTAATCTTTTATTTCTCTTAGGTTACTTTAATTTTTAAATCACTGGTGATTATATTGTTTAAATTAACATTTAGTTTCTTCCTTGCTGTTTTCCTTTTTACTCGAAATCTTGTTCCATCAGCACTTTTACTACAGTAATGTGTGAATCCTAGAAAATCAAATGTTTCTGGTTTCCCTTTACCATCTCTTTTCCTATTTTCTTCTGCAAATCTCCCAAATTCTATTAGTCTTGTTTTATCTGGGGCAAATTCTAATCCTAGTTTTTCTAGTCTTTGTTTTAGCAACTTATATGTATTTTCTGCCTCTTCCCTATATTGAAAACATAATACTATATCATCCGCATAGTTTATTATTTCAATATATCCCTTGGCTTGAGTTTTCACTCTTTCCATATATAGCATTATTCCATAATACATTACTATATTTGCTAGTACCGGACTTAGTATTGAACCTTGTGGTGTTCCTTTTTCACTTCTTATATACTTTCCTTCTTCCATGATACCTACAATTAAGAATCTTTTTATTAATCTTAGTAGCCTTTTATCTCCTATATGTGTATCTTCTATATCTCTTAAACTAGCTTTAAATTTTGCAAAACAATAAATTATTGTGGCAAATAAATTATAAGGATTATAACCAATTCTTCCTTTACATTTTTTATTATTAGTATTTACATAATTAATGTATTTCCAAACTTTGGAATTTTCTAATAATTTCATAAATTTATCTATTTTTTTTTAATTCCTCAATATATATGTTTGAGGATACTAGAAAAAAAGACGATTTTATTGTAAAATATTCCATGTGATACAACTCCTTAAGCAAGATTATTGTATCACAAAAATAACCTTGAAGTCCCATGATTTCAAGGTTTTTAAATTTTTTATAAAAAGAAACTGTTAGAAAATTTATTTATTTAATTTCCCGACAGCCCCATATCATGGAAAGTTCCATTTACACAGAATTCCTTACACACTCAGATATTTTCGTTGATTTTTATTTTAACTAATTTTTAATCTTTTATTTCTTTTAGGTTACTTTAATTTTTAAATCACTGGTGATTATATTGTTTAAATTAACAATTAGATAAATAATTTTTTACTAATTCTATAAAATATTCTTTTATTAAAAACTCGTCATATTTATTTAAATTTGCTTTAACTATCTTAACATCATTTTTTTCACTAACCAAAATATAATTAATTTTACCTTTCTTTACATATTTTATTAATTTATCTTCATTATTTAATGTTTTGTATTTCCCATTTTTTTCTATAAATATAATGTACTTAGGAAATAACTTTTTAAAAAATAAGTATCTATTAATCATCAAATATATATTTATTAATTATACTTTTAACTTTTATATTACTAGCATATTTATAACTATGCATATAAGTCATAACTGAACAAAATAAATTATTATAATTTATATCTCCTCTATCAAAATCAAATTTCATTTTTTTAATTCTTTTCTTTATTTTTTCATAATTTTCCCTTCTTATTTTAGTAATTATTTTATTATTTACAACTTTATATGAATAACCTAAAAAAGAAAAGAAATCTTTTTCTTTCGTAATATTTGTTTTTCTTAAATTAACATTTAATTTATATTTATTTTCTAATAAATAGATAATTTTATTCTTAATTTCTTTTAAATAATTATAATCATGATGAATAATAATAAAATCATCCATATATCTTACATAATACTTACATTTTAAATCATGAATAATATAATGATCTAATCCACTTAAATAAAAAATTGAAAGAAATTGACTTGTCATATTACCAATAGGTAAACCTTTATTATATTCATATCTAGGTATATTATAGTTTTTATTTAAACATATTTTATCTATTGTTTCATTAATATACGAAGCATTAGTACTATCAATTATTTTAGCTATTAAATTATATTCATAATCATTTAATATATTTTTTAATTCTTCTTTTAATACGTTATGATTTATATTATAAAAATATTTTTGAATATCTAATTTTAAAACATAAAATTTTGAATATTTATTTTTCATAATATTCAAATATTTTTTTACAAGTTTAACACCATAATCAGTTCCCATATTTTTCCTGGTAGCACAATTACGAAAATCTAAATATTTAGTTAATTTAGGCTCTAATATATATCTAGTTAAATAGTGATTAATTGTTTTATCCAAAATTGGTAAACTCATTATTAAACGACATTTTGGTTCATATATTAAAAAAATATTATATTTTTTATGACCTACTTCTCCTTTTTGTAACATAAGCATAATTTTACTAATATTTTGCATTTTATTAATTTCAAAATTCATTACTTGTTTTTTGTTTTTAATATTTTTACTAATTTCATTTTCATATACATTTAGTAAATCATTTATATTCACTAGCATTATTACACCAACTATATAACATCCTATTTATTTTATCTAGTTTATTACAATTTTTTATACATTGTTGTTCACTTATATATTTTAATTTATAAGCTCTTTCAATATAAAAATCTATTTTATTTATTTTGGCTAAAGCCTCAATTTGATAATCATGTTTTTTATTAATATCTTTTTCATAATTTGCTTTATATATTATCTCTAATAAACTTAAAGCATCTTTATAAAGTAAATTACGAGAAATAAAATCTTTTTTAGGAAAAGTAATAATAAGTTTTTCTATATCAATAATAAAATTTTTAACACTACCTAATATATAAAACTTTTCTCTTTTAATTAATTCTTTTTTAAAATCTGCCATTTTCAATTATTTCTATTAATTTTTCTAATTCTTTTAAACTCATTTTATTAATAATATCAGTTAATCTATTTAATCTCTTTTCAATTTCTAAATTTTTAAGAGCGTCATTAATATACTTTTTATAATTTTTATTTATACCTTTATATTCTCCAATAATATTAGTTTTATCATAAATAATATAACTTATTTGAGCATTTTCTAAAGCATTCATAACTTTAGAAAGAGCTGAGGCTGGAAAACCTACAGATTTTTTAGGTTCAATGTATTTATATCCAAGCAAGTTATATAATATTAAACCACTATCACCATATACATTAAAGAATGTACTTGATTTATAAATTTCTACTCTATTTTCTTTCATATATCACTCTTTCTTAATATAGTAGTAGGTAAAGCACGTATGCTTTACCATCTATATTTTTTCTTTAGGCTAAGCCAAGGATATTCTATGTCCTTTAACTCACACACTATAAAACCTTAATTTCATAATTTCTGGATAATTAAAGGTCTCGGGCGGACCACATTCGTGTTCGTGCCAACGTAGTTGTTGTTGACATTACCGGTGGCATTCACATTGAACGCATTGACAGGAGACATAAAGCAATCCGTTTTTACCAAAAGAATACCCTATCTGGATTTGGTGGGGGGCTTGCCTCGTACCGTGAAGGCACGAAGACAAGCCTTACTTAAGCAACAGCTAACATGTAAGGGTCACTGGCTGTGCCAGTTCCCCCTTTATATTTCACGCTAGAATCGAGATAAAAGGACGGGCGGACCACACGCGCGTCCGGGCCGACATAGCCGCTGACGACAAGACCGGGCGCAGCCACATCGAACGCAATGACAGGAGAATCGTATCTTTGAGTTATTAACCATTCCCATAAGCCCATATATAACCAATTACTATCTGTTGCCGAACGATAATCATTATCTATTTCATGTTCTGAGAAGCTTCCTGCTGGGTTTTTATCTTTATCAGTTTTTCCAGTATCACCATTATAACCCCAGACTCCAGTATAGGGTTGCTTATTCCAATTTCTTGGTGCTGCGCCATATAAATAATCACTTACATATAATAAGCCTATCTTTTCTGGATCGGTTTTTTTATCATCTTGAGCATCTGTTCCTAATTCATTATCATATACGGTTTTGACATTATTAGCTATTGCTATATTATCCCATGTTGCATTCTTATTTCCATATATCCATTCATGTTCTATTATCAATTTTTGATATTTTTCATCTATTGTACTTAGGTATTTTTTATTTAAATGAATTTTGTTAAGTAATGATGTTTCCCAATTGGCTACAGTATTATCAGTTCCGTTTTCTTGCCATCCATATCTATCTACATGGTCTAATAAGCCTTTGTATCTATGCGTAAATGCATCTCTTTCTTCATTATTCCCTATTGCTGATTGATAAGCATATGTTGTAGAATATGAGCCATAGATTTCTGGATCGGCTTGGGAATAATCTCCACTATAAGCTGTAGTTCCAGCTCCTAATAATTCTTTATTTGCATAATCCGCTTTTACTACTTTTATCCCATCACTTCCAAATGTTCCGATTATTCTAAATAAGTTATCTTTATTAGCACAGTCAGTTCCTAAACATATATAATTATTTACTTTTTCAAATGAGCCTGTATATCTATAACTTTTATCATTGGCTTCTAATTTTGCATTTGCTTCTTCAGGATAATCTGCTTCGCCATCATGATAGATTAGATTACTTGCTCCATATTCACTTTCATCATGTAACTTCTTTATACATTCAGCTAGTTCTTCCCCTTCACTACATACATCCATTAAATCATTGGCTATTTTCTTTTCTTGAATTCTTATTCTTCCTTTAAAACTTTTTCCTGTATTTAATTCTTGATTTGTTTCTAAGTTCTTAAATGTTATTGTTATTTCCCATTTATCTGTTTTTGTATTTTCTTGTTCTAAATCATGACTTTCTTTATTTACTTTTATTACATAATCTTCTACTATTGGATATATTCCTTCTCTTAACTCCGTTATATCATAACTATCATTTGTATCTTTTAATGTAGCTTTATTTAATCCTTCTATATTTCCATCATAACCATCTGGTCCTTTTATGGTTAAAAATAATTCAGGTATAGCTTCGTACCCTAAAGTTAGTCCATTATAATCGACATTATTTCCTAATGTTTTATCATATTCTTTTAAAAATACTATTGGATCATTATCGGTTTTATAAGAAGAATATTCTAAATTATTTTCTATTATCTCTAAATATATACTATATTTATAATCTTCTGTTTCATTTGTTGTATTATTGGCTATTAATGTAGCACTTACATTTGTTGTTCCTTCTTGATTACTATCACCTAATTTAAATTCATCTGGTGTAATATCCAAAGTAATA
>CANRAL010000017.1 GCA_947628585.1 uncultured Bacilli bacterium
ATTAAAACATCACAAAGCCTTATAAACACTGGGCAAAATGATGTTTTTTTATTGCTTTAACTGTCAAACTCGGGTTTCACAAAAAAATTTTTAATTTTAAATATTCTGCATATTATACAGATAAAAGTTATTAAATATGTTATAATAATAGACATATGGAGAAATATTTATGTATGAATGGTTAGTTGAAAAAATTGTAAATTGGGATTTAGCATTTGAAAACAATGATTTTTTAAATTATTTAAATTCATTTGGTGGTGAAAAAATAAGTTTTGTTCAAATAAGAACCGGAATTAATTTTGATAATTTAAATCTTACTCAAGAAGAAAAATTCCAAGGTATAAATATTATAATTGATTTATATAAAAAATGTAAATGTTTAGAAGATTTAGATGGTTTAATAAAAGCGCTATTAACTAAGACGAATAGAGCAGATATAGAAAATTATGTAATATTTCATTTAGAAAATTTGTATAATGATTTACTTACTTTAAAATGCCAAACTATACTGGAAAAAAATAGCGAAAAAGTAAATATGATTTTATCTAGAAGTTTATATTTAGCTAATGAAAGTCTTCCTTGTTCTGAATAAAAGTTAAAATAATAAATATTTTTTTGTGTTTCAATTTATTTTACTTCTTTCATTTTCTAATCGGTCACTTTTTGGTCACCATACTTTTTTAAATTATAGAAAATTATTTTATCAAGGAATTCGGCAACTTTTCGGCAATAAAAAATAATCGAAATGGTTCGAATGAATAAAGCAAGTTGGTTGCAGTTATTTAAAACTTTTAACAATAATGAAAATTTTATATAATTCTTCGTCTATTAATTAAATGCTATGTTTTTTTACAGCAATTACTAATAATTTTATCATATTTTACTCTATCTATTTTTAATCTAGATATTTCATCTCTTTTTTTCTAATAATATTTTCATACGTTGTAACTAGTGACATTTTATACCTCCTTTAAAAAATTACCACATTTATTATACAATAATATTGCTTGTCAGTTATCAATTATAAAAGTTAATATTTTCATTTTTTAATATATTTTTAATCTCATCATCTTGACATAAAAAATCGAACTAAAAAGTTCGACTAAAATACAATCTGGAGCAAGTGAGGAGAATCGAACTCCCATCTTAGCCTTGGCAAGGCCATATTCTAACCATTGAACCACACCTGCATGTAAATAAATTGTATCAAATATTTAAAAAATATGCAACAATAATTGATAAAAAAAATAATAATTGATATAATTTTATTACAGAGGTTTAATAATGAAAGATAAAATTTCTAAAAATATAAAAAATATTAAGAAAAATGTTATAGAATATATAATTAGTAATAGATTATTTTTATCATATGTTTTATTATCTATTATATCTGTAGTTATGCTAAGAGGCATAACCATTAAAAATGCTTGGTCTTTTAAACCATTTATAACAGATTTAGGAATAATTTTAATAATTGGGGCTTTAGGTTATTTTGTGAAGCCACGAAATCAATTTAAATATTATTTTAGTTGGATTATAATCTACACAATTATATGTGTTGTAAGTAGTGTCTATTATACTTTTTATGTATCATTTGCATCCATTGGTGAACTTGCTTCTTTATCCCAAATGGAAACTGTAACGGGATCATTATTTGAAAAATTACGATTTATTGATTTTATATATGTCTTAATTCCCATCTTATTTTATTTTGTTCATCGTAAATTATCGGCAACAACATATTATTATTTCTTAGACAAGGTTGAAAAGGGAAAGAAAATGGTTGTAGGTACTATTTTAGTGGGTACTTTATGCTTGGGTTATAGTTTTGGTGTAGCTACTGGTACTGATTATAGTCGTTTAGCTAAACAATGGAATAGAATATATATTGTTGAACGTTTTGGAATAATAGTTTATCAAATAAATGATTTAATTCAATCAATGACGCCAAGATTAAGTAGCTTATTTGGTTATGATGAAGCCCTTGAAAGTTTTAATGAATATTTTAATGCTAAAGAAGAACATCAAAAGAATAGTTATACGGGAATATTAAATGGATATAATATTGTTTTTGTTCATATGGAAAGTATGGAAACTTATTTAATGGATTTAAAATTTAATGATAAAGAAGTAACTCCTAACTTAAATGCTTTAGCCAAAGAAGGAATGTTTTTCTCTAATTTCTATCCTCAAGTAAGTACGGGAACAAGTAGTGATACGGAATTTACTTTATTAACTGGTTTAATGCCCGCGGCAAGTGGAACAGTATTTGTGAGTTATTATAATCGAAATTATTTTACAATTCCTAAATATTTAAAAGAAAAAGGATATTATACTTTTAGTACGCATGGTAATTTATCATCAATGTGGAATCGAAACAAAGCCCATCCATCTTTAGGGTATGATGAAATGTATTTTGAAGATAGATTTACCTATACGGCAGATGATGTCGTCAATTTAGGAATAAATGATTATCGTTATTTTGAACAAGTAGTTCCAATTATGGAAAATATTGAAACAACTTATGATAATTATATGGGAACAATGATAACTTTATCTAATCATTCTCCATTTAGTATAGCTAGTACATTCAGTGATTATGATTTAAGTATTACTACCCAAACAATAAATGAAGAAACGGGAGAAAAAGAAACTATTACTACGGATTATTTAAGTAATTCAGCTATAGGTGAATATATTAAAAGCGTAAATTATGCTGATGGTGCTTTAGGCGATTTAATTAAATATATTAAAAATAGTAAAGAATTTGATAAAACTTTATTTGTTTTCTATGGAGATCATGATGCTAAACTTTCTCGTAATGAAATGAATTATTTATATAATTTAAATCCTTTAACTGGTGAAACTTACACTGAAGATAGTCCTGAATATACGGAATATAATAATTATGAACATGAATTAAACAAGAAAACACCTCTTATTCTATGGACTAAAAATAATGATTTAAAGAAAAAATTCAAAGGCGAAATTACTTATCCTATGGGAATGTATGATGTATCTACCACTATCCTTAATATGTTTGGTATGTATAATAAATATTCTGTAGGTAGTGATATCTTTAACATTAAAGATAAAAATGTTATTGTTTTTCCTAATGGCAATGTTTTAACAAAAGATTTATATTATAATAATAGTAAAAATGAGTATTATTTAATAAATTCTAATTTTAAAGTAACAGATGAATACATTAATGAGCTTAAAGAAATCGCGGATAAAAAATTAGAAATATCCAATAATATAATTGTCTATAATTTATTAAATAGTGTTAATATGATGGGTGACTAGATGAAAAGAAAATATAAAAGATTAATTTTAACTTTAGGATTAATTTTATTAATAATTGTAATACTTTTATTAATGGTTAACTTTTTTAAAAAATTAGATAATAAAAGAGAAATTAATATTATTGATACCGTAGAAAATTTTAATTATAACTTAGAAGATAGAGACACTGTTTTATATAAAAATTTACATCAAGAATTAAAAAATACTTTAGAAAATGATGAAAAAGATTATGATAAGTATGCCGAATTAATTGCTAAATTATTTATTGTTGATTTATACACTTTAGATAATAAAATTAGTCCATATGATGTTGGAGGACAAGAATTTATTTATCCGGATATATTAGATAATTATAAATTAAAAGTAGAAAATACATTATATAAAATTATTGAAAGTGATAGTAAAAGAAAACAAAAATTACCTATTGTAAAAAGTATTGAAATAGTTGATAAAACAAAAGAAGAATACTCATTTAATGAAGAAAATGTAGATAGTTATGTAATTAGTTTAAAATGGGATTATGAAAAAGATTATGGTTATAATAAAGAAAGTAAAGTAAGAATAATTAGAAAGGAAGACTTATTGTATATAGTTGAAATTGTAGAATAAGAGGGTAGTATGAAAAAAATATTAAGAAAGTTACATCGATCAAATATATTTTTAAGATTTATTTACTATATTATATTAATTGCTTATGTAATAACATTTGGAATATTTATAAAAAGTTTATTAAATTTAAAAGGTATTGAAACTATTATAAGATATATCCTTATAGGTCTTTTTGGCTTTTGGTTTATATTTTACTCTTTATTTGCTTTTGTCAATTTATTAATTCGTAAATATAAAAGAGTTATAATTACAAGTTTAGTATCTATTTTATTCATGGCTATATTTATTTTAAGTTCTTATTATATTAATGTTATTTATAAAGGATTAAATAATATAACTAATTTGAATAATAATATTCATACATCTTATTTAATTAAATTAAAAGATAAAGACTTTGATAATAATAGTAAAATTGGTAGAATAAAAAATGAATTAGATCAAGAAGGATATATATTAACCAATAATATTATTGAAAAAAATAATTTAAAAAATGAAATAAAAGATTTTGATGATTATTTAGATATGGTTTATACCTTGTATGAAGGAAAAATAGAAGCTATATTTGTTCCAAGTAATTATGTAAGTTTATTTGAAAGTAGTGAAGGTTTAGAAAATATTAGTAAAGATACGGAAATAATATATAGTTATACCTTAGAAGTAGATGATAAAGAAAATATATTAGGAAGTAATAAAGATTTTAATGAACCATTGACTTTCCTTTTAATGGGTGTGGATTCGACAATTGATGGTTTAAATCCTAATGCGGGGTTTAATGGGGATACATTAATGCTTATTTCGGTTAATCCTAAAACTTTAGAAACTTTAATGGTAAGTATACCTCGAGATACTTATGTACCAATTACTTGTAATGGAAATAAGTATGCTAAAATAAATTCTTCGGCGGGATTTGGTACTAGTTGTGTAATTGATACTGTTAGTAATTTTTTAGATGTAGATATTGATTATTATGTAAAAATAAATTTTAAAGGAGTTGTGGCTTTAGTAGAGGCTTTAAAAGGTGTTTCAGTAGATGTTGAGGCTCCAACTTATAATGCTAATCAATATAATGGTAAAATGTGTGAACAAAATTCTAATCGTGAATTTGGAGAACATTTAGTTTGTATTTCTCCGGGTTGGCAAACATTAAATGGGGAAGAAGCACTTGCTTATGCTCGAAATAGACACCTTTATTTAGGGGGAGATTTAGATCGGATTCGCCATCAACAACAAGTAGTGGAAGCTATTGCTAAAAAGTTACTTAATTTTTCAACACTCACGGATTTTAAAAACATAATGGATGCTATTAGTAATAATATTTCTACCAATATGAGTATTGATAAAATATTATCTGGTTATACTGTTGTTAAAGAAATGGTATTAAATGCTTTAAATGGGGAAGAATTTGTAAATATTAATAAAGGAACCATTGAAACTTATAGTTTACCAGTTTATTTACCTAATTCGGGAACATATACTTCAGCTCAAGGCTATTATGTTGATAGTTTAGATGATGTTAAAAATAATTTAAAAATTGTTTTAGGAAAACAAAATGCTGAGACAATTAAAAGTTTTAGCTATACTTTTGATGAAGACTATAGCATTCCCATTATTGGAAAAGGTAAACGAAATATAAAATCTTTAGAATTAATGCCAAATTTAATTGGTTCAAGTGTATCTAAAGCTGTAGAATTTTGTGATAGTCATGACATAACTCTTTATAAAGAATATGTTAATCCCGGAGAAGCACATTACAATAAAGATGTAGCAGCTGGGTTAATAGGTGATCAAGATGTTCAAATTGGTACTCTTTTAAATAATGTATCATCTTTAACAATTTATATACCTAATGCTAAAGATGAAAATATCAAAGATAAAGATAAAGACGATAATAAAGATGATAATAATATTCAAGAAGAAAAGGATGAAAATAGCATTTTAGATAACTTTAATATTTTTTAGCCATAAAAAAGTAAGATATTTGAAAAATCTTACTTTTTTATACTTAATTTTGATAATGGATTTGTTGCCCCTTTATTAATTCATAACTTATTAAATTAGAACTATCTAAATCTTCTTTATGCATATCAACACAACTTATTTGACTATTTTCATAAGTAGTATAGTAGTATAATCCTTTATCCATATTACAACATGAACTATAAATGGTTATTTCATATTCATCATCTTTCATATGAACACAACCTCTTTGTTGTTCAACTGATGTCAAAATATGGAAAAATTGACTAATACTTTCTGATTCGGAATCTTTTGATAATGAATTCATTTTAGTAAATGTTGCTTTAACAAATCTAGAGGCCGAAGATAAATCTCCTGGTAAACCCATAGCTCCCATTCCGCGACTATAAATATCAAAATTTAATTTCGAAGAAAAGTTATTAACAGGTGGTTCCGTAGATAAAGCCATATAATTATTTAAATTAAATAATTGTCTATCAAAAGTCGGATTATTAGTTAATACTCCAACTGGATTATCATAAATTTTTAAACCATCTTTTAAAGATTCCACAATGATGGAACTTTCTTTGTCAGCTATAATCCAATGAAGAGGTGAGGCTGGTAATTCATCACTAAAATTGATATTAGCTATATTTATTTTATTTAATAAATCTTTAGCTTCTTTAATATTTTGACATTGAGATAAGATCCAAGGTATAAATTCAAAAGGAGCAATGTTATCTTTTTCTAAATCAATTTCATTATAGTGCGCATTATTAGGAAAATTTAATCCGGCCATTCCTAAACCTTTTTCATTAATAGCATCATAATATAAAGGATAATCATTAGCTACATAAGCCATACCAATAAGAGCATAATGATTATTCATTTCTTTTCCTTTACGAAATTTAAAAGAATAATTTCTTGGTGTTATAGTTACAGTTTCTTTATAAGAATACTCCAAATCAAGATTTCGACCAAAATAATGGTCTTTTGTGTTGTATGTTACAGCAGTACACATATTTTATTACTTCCTTTCATTTTCTATCTATAAAATATTATACTACAAAAATACTATTTTTTCTTTTTTCTTTTAACGTTACTTTTTTTCTTTTTTCGAGAATTATTTTTCTTTTTCGTAGCTTTTTTATAACCATTATTTTTATTAGTAGCATTATTTTTTAATTTACTCTTATCAATTAAATCTTTACTATTAATCTTTTTCTTTGCCTTCTTATTATTAGTAACATTACTTTTCTTATTGGTATTAGTATTAGAATTTTTGGAATTTTTCTTATGAGTAGTAGTTGTTTTGGTTTCTATAAACATAGGTTCATTAACAATTTTTCTTTTTTTATCTAAACTATCAAAAAATAGACTAAAAAGATAAATTATTATGAATATAAAAGCGATTAAATAAATACTTATTAAAATTATAAATAAAATGTCAATATTATTAAATCTTCCTATCATTTTTTTCACCACTTATTCATAATTATATTATAAAAATTGTAAAATTAATAGTAATATTTTACATAATATAAAGATTTTTAAAGTAAACAATTGTCGAATAAGTTTGAATAATGTTATAATAAAACATGAATGGTAAAGGAGGTAGTTTATGCGTAAAATTATTAAATTAATTTTTCTTTTAATGCTATCTTTTTTATACATTAATAATGTTAAAGCTTTAGAGTATACTAATCGCGTTAAAGTTATAAAATCTATTCCTTTAAGAGAAGGTACGGGAACTAATACTAAAGCAATAGCTAATTTGGATGTTTATGATTATTATGTAATGGTTAGTGATAAATTATATGATGATACTTATAATAAAGTAGGTTGTAATAAAGGTTGGTATAATATTACTTATTATACAGGGGTAAATGGTTATGTTTGTGCTGATGATGTAGAAGTAGTAAAATCATATACCAAAGATGATGCTATAGCTTCTAGTGAATGCGAAATAAAAATGAAAGAAGCCGGTTTTCCTTCTAGCTATTGGGGAGGATTATGTAAATTGCAAGAAAGTCATCCTACTTGGAATTTTCAAGCTATTAATACTAATTTAGATTGGCCTTTAGTAGTGGAAAAAGAAAGTGCTTGTGGTAAAAATTATATTCCGGCGAGTATTTATGATAAAACTTTTTTAGATAAAACATGTACTTTAACTTCTCCCGGCAATTATGTAGCTCCTAGTCAAACGGGGGTAGCTTATTACATGGATCCTCGTAATTTCTTTACTGAGAAATATATGTTTCAATTTTTAGATCAGTCCTATGATGAAAAATTAAAAGATATGTATTCCAGTGCGGTTTTAGCCATTATTTCGCCAACTTCTTTTTATAAAATGCATAAGGATAATCACATTGTTGATTATATTGCCGGCATTACGAGTGCTAGTCCTATTGCTATGGCTAGTAAAATTCGAAATGAACTAGGTAATGGAGATTCTTTAATTAATCTTTGGAGTGGGGAGTACAAAGGCTATGAAGGTTATTATAACTTTTATAACTGGGGAGTAACTGATAGTTGTGTTAGAGATTATGGTGCTACTTATTGTGGTTTAAATAAAGCTAAAGAATTAAATTGGAAAGGCCTTAAAACAGCAATTGAAGATGGAGCAGGATCTATTGCGGTATCGTATATAAAAGTAGGTCAATATACCAATTATTTTCAAAAATTTAATGTTGTACCAAGTAATACTGAAAAAAGATTTACCCATCAATATATGACGAATTTGCCGGGTGCTATGAGTGAATCTAAGTTAAGTTTTAGTACATATGAAGCTAATAATCTTTTAGATATAAATTTGATTTTTAAAATACCTGTTTATAATAATATGAATGCCACAATTGTTAATAGTAATAATGGGGCTATTGAAGGTGAAGACAATGGTTTAGGTTCTCTCGATATATCAACCCTTATTACTTCCAGTGGTTATACCTATAGTTCGGGTTATTTAATGAGTGTTAAAGAAGAAAGTAGTGTTGAAAGTTTAAAAAATGCTATCGAAGCTGTTGGGGGTAGTGGTTCGGCCACCATTTTAGATAAAGATGGTAATCCCGTTACCACTGGTCCTTTAGCAACCGGTTATAAAGTAACTGTAGCCAGTAATAATGCTAAAGAAACTTTAGCAATTGTAATTAAAGGTGATACTTCAGGCGATGGCAAAATTAATGCCTTAGATTTATTACAAGTTCAAAAAAGTATTCTAGGAACATATAAATTAAATGGAGAATATTCTCTTGCCGGTGATACTTCAGGCGATGGCAAAGTTAATGCCCTAGATTTATTACAAGTTCAAAAAAACATTTTAGGTACTTATAAAATAAATGGATAAAAAGGAGGAAAGTATGAAAAAAATTAAATATTTATTATTAAGCTTATTTAGTCTTTTCCTTTTTCCGGTTATGGTAAATGCTGCCAGTGGTAAAATCGCAGTCAGTGGTCCTGGCCAAGCTGTAGTAGGTAATACTATTACGGTTACCGTTAACTTAACAAGTAATACGGGTATTGGCAGTTGGGAAATGGATTTAGATTATAATAAAAGCTATTTACAATTAACCTCTAGTACAGCCGATGGAAAAGGAACGGCAATGGTTGGTTACGCCTCTTCTGATGCCGGAACTAAAAGTGTTAAATATACTTTTAAATTTAAAGTTTTAAAAACGGGAAGTACAACGATATCAGTACCAAGTTACGATGTATACGCAGCTGATATGTCCTCGATGAATATTACCTCTACAGGAAAAAATTTAAAAATAATAACCCAAGAAGAACTAGAGGCTAGTTATTCTAAAAATAATGATTTAAATGGTTTAAGTGTCGAAGGTTTTGAATTAACTCCTGAGTTTAATAAAGATACTTTAGATTATAGTATTATTGTTCCCGAAGATACTAAAGAAATTAACATTTTAGCTAATGCTAGTGATAGTAAATCTTCGATTACAGGAACCGGCTTACATGAAGTAACAAGTGGCATAAATACGTTTTCAATTATTGTTAAGGCCGAAAATGGTAGTGAAAAAACTTATAATATAAATGTTGAAGTTAAAGATGCTAATCCCATTTATGTAGAAATAAATGGCCAAAATTATACTGTTGTCAAAATAAGAGAAAATTTACCTAAAAAAGATTTATTTAATGACTGTACTATAAATATCAATGATATGGAAATACCTGCTTACCAAAATGAAAGTATAAATGTTACCTTGGTAGGTCTTAAAGATGAAACTGGTAATATTGCCCTTTTTAGATATGAAAATGAAAAATATACTATCTATCAAGAAATAGGCTTAAATAAAATAACTATAATGCCAACTACACCTACTAAAAAAATAAATAATTACCTTGAAGAAGAAAGAAATATCAATGGTCTAGATACTAAAGTTTATAGTTTAAGTAAAAATTCTCGTTTTGTTTTAATATATGGTTTAAATATTGAAACTGGAGAAGAAGGTTTTTATGAATATGATACAAAAAATGATACTTTAGTTCTTTATAATGATGAATACATAAAAATATTAGAAGAAAAAATAAATTTATATACTTATATAATAATAGGATTTTTAGGTATCTTTGTCGTTTTATTAATCGTTACTTTAATTTTAATAAAAAAGAAAAGTAAGAATAAAAAAACTAAAAGTGAAAAAAAGGTGAAAAAAGATTTAAAGAAGGAATAAATCTTTTTTTCTTAAAAAAAATGTTATATAATAGGTAATGTTAGGAAGTTGGAAAAATGGATAAACAATATATAGATTTATTAAAAAAATTAAAAAAGGAAGAAATTTTAAAAATAGTTAATTTATTTCATCAATATTGCTTATTTTATGATTATCCGATAGCAGAAGAAATAAATAAAGAAAAAAAAGAAAACATTATTAGTTATTTAATGGATAAACTAGATGTATATGTAAAATTTGTTATCTCGAGTATAGATTATAAAGAATTAGAAAAATTAAAAAAAACTAAGGACTATAATTTAGAATTATTTAAAAAAAATTATTTAATTATAAATGATACTTTAAGTAGCGATATTAAAAAATTAATTTCTCAATATTTAAAAAATAAGAGTGTAAATAAAAAAATTAAAGAAAATAAAGAGATTTATTTATTAGCAAGAGGAATAATGACTTGTTATGGAGCTCTTCCCCTTAGTCTTTTTAAAACTTTAATTGGCGAAAAAGAATATTTATTAATAAGTATTAATAATGATAATTTATATAAAATCGAAGATGATAAAATTTATATAAATAAAATTACGAATAAGCGAAAAATAAATAAATATATTAAAAATAATGATTTAAAAAAATATTCTAAAAATGCTTATTTAAAATTAGGTAATAATACTTATCATCATACCTTTACAACTTATAAAAAGTTAATTAGAGTATTAAAGAATAATTATTTATTTAAAAATAAAGATATTAATTTTTTAGATGAAAAAATAGTAATACCATATTTATATAATAATACTAAGGATGAAGATATGGCTTTAAATAATTTAGATGAAGCTATTCTTAAATATTTTGAATTTGGTAATTCTAAATTAAAAGAAAAAATAATTAGTAGTTTAAAATTGGTTAGAGAAGAATTTCCCTTATGGGAATATCGGGGAAGAAGCATAAAGGAGGAAAAAAATGACTAAAGTAAATATTTTAAATATCGTTTTAGTTGCTTTAATAGGTATATTTAGTGTGATATATTTTATAATTGCCAATAAAATTTCTTATAATTTTCAAGGTGATTTTGTGAATGACTTATATGATTTGAAAATGGAATCAATAAGTATGCAAGCTCAAATTTATGGGGATAATAATCCAGATTTATTTAATGAAAATAAAGATGTTTATATTACGGTTGATGAACTTGCCCAAAATGATTATGTTTTAAATAATGATGGGGTAGTAATTGATCCTCGAGATGAAACCAAAACTTTAAATGATTTAAAAATAAAATTAACTTATGAAAATGAAAAAGTGACTGCAAAGATATTAGGATAATTATGGCTATTACAAAGACGGATTTTATTAATTATACGCGGTGTCCTAGATATGCTGCTTTAATGGAAGTAAGAAAAGAACAATTAGATGCTGATATAACTTATCAAAAATATAAAGAACAAGAATTGCAAGAACAATTAAAAGAGTTATTAGGTAATATGTTTGAAGATGATACTTATGAAATTGATTTAACTAAAAAAGAAAATAAACAATTGGAAGCATTAATGCCTTTTTATAAGCAAGTAGAAATTGAAGCTGGGAAAATTGCCGAAAAATATTTTCAAGGTAAAAGTGTTTATGCTGAACAAACTAAAAACCAAGAGTGTTTTGAATTTAATCAAAATGGGATTAAATATCTTTGTTATGTGGATATATATAATGAAAATAGTAAGGGAATAAATATAATTGAAGTTAAAGCTACGACTAGTAGTAAATATTATAATATGCAAAGTAATTATTATCGTAAAGATAAATATTCCATTTTTCATTTTAATAAAGAAAAGAATACTTATTATTTAAAAGATGAAATAAATTATCCCATTGAAGATGAAATGCCTTTAGATAAGTATGAAATGCAAAGAAGTAAATTATTTAATCGATATACTGATGTAGGTAAATATGTTTATGATTTAGCTATTCAAAGATTTTTTTTAGAAGGAGAATATAAAGAAAGTAATAATCCTAATATCGATAATATTCATTATTATCTTGCCGTTTTAAATCATAACTATGTATTTGATGGTACTTATGAAAATGATAAAGCAGTTTATAATAAAGATGCTTTAGGAAATGAATTAATTGTTTTTATTGATTTAACCAAGGTAACTAAAGAATACCAAGAAATAATTAAAAAAGATGAAAAATTATTAGAAGATTATTTATTTAATTTAGATGCTAGTCCTACGAAATTAGGTATTTGGTGTGAAAGAAAAAAAATGAAGGAATGCCCTTTTTTGATGCCAGTATGTGGCAAAAACATTCCTTTAAAGAACTCAAGTTTAAATTATTTAAATAATGGTTCTGGTTTTAAAAATGAATATGGGGAAACAATTAAAGGATTAGATTTAATTAATGAAGGTTATTTAAATATGTTAGATGTTCCCGAATCTTGGATTAAAAATAAAAAACATTTTATTCAAAGAGATGCTTTAGCATTTAATAAAGAATATTTGGATAAAGAAAAAATAGAAGCGGGAATAAAAGCTTTAAAATATCCTATATATCACTTGGATTTTGAAACTATGCCTTGTCCTTTACCGAGATTTCGGGGAGAAAAACCTTATATGCAATCTCCTTTTGAATTTTCTTTACATATTGAAAATGAACCAGGAGTTTGTGATAAAGAAAAAGATAATTATATCTTTTTAGCGAAAACTAATACTTTAGATGAAAGAGAAGAATTAGTTAAAAAATTAATTAAGTATATTGATCCTAATAAAGGAACCTTATTTGCCCAAAATGTTTCTTTTGAAAAAGCGCGGATTAAAGAATTAGCGGCCATATTTCCTAAATATAAGGAAAGTCTTATGAAAATATATGATCGAGGATTTGATCTTATGTGGTTAGTAAATACTAAAAGTGATTTTTATGAGGAATTAGGTTTCGATAAAGAAAGAAGTAGTTTACCTAATTATTATCATAAAGATTTAAGTGGATCTTATTCTATTAAAAAAACTTTACCGGTTTTTAGCGATTTAAGTTATGCTAATTTAGAGGTTAAAAATGGAACTGATGCCATTGTTGCTTATGCTAACTACAATAAGATGACTAAAGAAGAATATAATTTGATGTATCAAGCTTTAATAACTTATTGTCAACAAGATACTTGGGCAATGGTTGTAATATTAGAGGCTTTAAGAAATAAAATAAAAGAAAAAGTAAATAATTAATTCGTCAAAAAGTGTCAAAAATTCTTTACTTTATTGCATGGAATAGGGAAAATTTAGTATTATATTATTGTAAGGAAGTGGAGAAAATGATTTATCCTTCTATTGATAAGTTATTAACTATTGTTGATTCTAAATACAAATTAGTTCATGTAGCATCTATAAGAAGTAAACAAATTTTGGAAAATGGTTATTTACAAAAAGAAGAAAAAGACTACATAAATAAAAAAGAATTAGGACGAGCTTTAGAAGAAGTAGAAAATGGCTTAATTAAAATTGTTGAAGAATAACAAAAAGGTATTGACTTAAATTAAAAGATTATGTTAAAATAATCTTGCTTTTGGGGAACTAGCTCAGCTGGCTAGAGCACCTGCCCTGCACGCAGGGGGTCGCGGGTTCGAATCCCACGTTCTCCACCAATTTTGAAAAATTGCTCGATTATTCGAGCTTTTTTTGTTTATATAAGGAGAAATTATGGAAAAAAATGTAAGTGTTGAAAACTTTACAAATTTAGATATTAGAGTCGGGACAATAATAGAAGCTAAAGATTTTATTCAAGCTAAAAGAAAAGCATATCAATTAGTGATTGATTTTGGTCCTATAGGTATTAAAAAAAGTTCGGCTCAAATTACCGAACAATATAAAATTATGGATTTAATAGGTAAACAAGTTATTGCTATTGTTAATTTTTCACCCAAACAAATTGCCAATTTTATGTCTGAAGTATTAGTCTTAGGTATTTATCATAATGCTAAAGTAGTTTTAATTAGTCCGGATATTAAAGTAAATAATGGGGATAAAATAGGTTAATTATCGATTTAATATAAAGAAAAATAAATTTAAATAGGTGGCAAAACTAACCCATAACAGATAAGGTATTTGAAGTAAGCCAGCGATTTTTTCTTCTTTATAAAATTGATAAATCATATTTATTACGAAGAAAAGTAATAAAATAATCCAAATTAAGGCTACACCTCGCCAATTAAATGTAAAAAATATAATAGGCCATATTAAATTAAAAGTTAATTGTAAAATATAAGTACTTTTGATAATTTTATTATCTCGTCCATTTATTTTTAAAATAGCATAACTTATTCCCATTAAGATATATAAAATAGTCCAAACAATAGGAAAGATAAATCCGGGAGGAGCTAAAACGGGTTTAATTAGTTCATTATAATTCATAGTTTTACTTGTAATTAAACCAATAATTGTTCCCAAGATTAAAGGAATTAATATATTTTTTAAATAAATTTTTAATTTAGACATATTTTCACCTATTAATATTTTATTTTAAAGAAATTAAATTATACCTGTGTTATAATTATTTAAAGGAGTCTAAAATGGAATTAGTAGAAATAGTTGATGAAAAAGGCCTATTAACAGGAAAAATTTTAGATGTTGATAAAGCCCATGAAAAAAGTTTATTACACGAAGCGGTAGTTATATTTATTGTTAATGATAATGGGGAAGTATTACTAGGTAAAAGAAGTAAAGATGAACAAACTGATACGAATAAATGGGGATTACTCGCTGGACACGTTCGGGCTCATGAAGATAAAGTTGAAACAGTTAAAAGAGAAATAAAAGAAGAAATTAACATAGATATTCAAAATGAAGATATTAAAAGAATTGGTAAAACCGAGTTAAATATTGAAGAACATAATTCTCATTTAATTTATTTTTATTATATTAAAGTTAATATAGATATTAGTAAATGTAAATTAGATAAAAAAGAAGTAACTAAACTTAAATGGTTTAAAATTGATGATGTAATAGATTTAATAAATCAAAATAGTAAAGATATAATTACGCATGAGAATCGTTTATATTTATTTTCTTTAATTAAAAAGCTATAAATAACTTGTCGAAAAAATTAAATTATTTTATAATAATTTTAAATAAAAAAGAAGGTGAACTATTTGGAAATTATTACGATATTACCCGCGGATTTATATGTTGTATGTAATCGGACTATTTTACAAGAATTTGATAAAAAAATATTACTTTCTTTTTATGAACCTATTATTGGTAATTTAGCAATTAGTCTTTACTTAACTTTATGGAATGATTTAGAACAAAATAAACAAATAAGTAGAGAATTTAATCATCATCATTTGATGAGTATATTACAGGCTAATTTAAAATTAATCAAAGAAGCTCGGGAAGCTTTAGAAGCTATAGGATTAATGAAAACTTTTGTAAAAACTAATGAAACGGTTAATAAATATATTTATGAATTATATTCACCTTTAACTCCTAATGAGTTTTTTTCTCATCCCATATTAAATGTGGTTTTATATAATAATATTGGTTTAAAAGAATATGAATATTTACAAAAACAATATGAAAAAATAAAGTATGATACCAAAGATTATTTAGATATTACGAAAAACTTAGATGATGTATTTTTAAGTAGTGATAAAAATATTTCGAAAGTGGAAGGAATTGGTCGCGAAACCAAAGAAATTAATTCTAATGAAAAAATTGATTTTGAATTAATTGCCTCATCAATTCCTAAGGATTTATTAAACGAAAGAGCTTTAAATAAAAAAGTTAAAGAATTAATTAATAATTTAGCTTTTCTTTATAATATTGATAGTTTAAAAATGATGGAAATAATTCGTTTGGTAATAAATAGTTATGGTATGATAGATAAAAATAATTTAAGATTAGAATGTCGGAAGTATTATCAATTTAATTATGGGGCTTTACCAACTTTAATTTATCGAAGTCAACCCGAATATCTAAAAAGTCCTGAAGGAGATAACTCCATGCGAGGGAAAATTATAAAAGTATTTGAAAATACTAACCCAGTCGATTTTTTAAGAAATAAATATCATGGAGTAAAACCAACAGATCGAGATTTAAAATTAATTGAAAAATTAGTAGTTGATTTAGAAATGTATCCAGCAGTTGTAAATGTTTTATTAGATTATGTATTAAGAAAAAGTAATAATCGATTAACTTCAAGTTATGTAGAAACTATCGCGGGGCAATGGAAAAGAGCTAATTTAAAAACCGCGGTTGAAGCAATGGAATTCGCGGAAAAAGAACATAAAAAATTAATTAAAAAAGAACCGAATAAAGCTAAAGCCGAACCTGTATGGTTTAATAAAAATATTGAAAGTGAAGAAATTAATCAAAAAGAACAAGAAGAATTAGAAAATTTATTAAAGGAGTTTAAATAATGGAAAAATTAAAAATGACTTTAAGTGAAAAAATAAATCAAGAATTAGAACAAAACTATAATGAAGCTATGCAAGATGTTAATTTTAAAAATTTAGTTAATAATTTAAAAATTCCTAAAAAAGTTGGAATGAAGAATACTTCTAAATTAAAAGATAGTGTGGCGGAATTAAAAAATTGTAAAAATTGTGCGGCTTTAATAAATTGTTCTAATAAAGTAGCGGGTCATATTTATTTTCCTAATTATGATGATAATTTACAATTTAATTATGTTGCTTGTAAATATCAAAAAGAATTAATTAAACAACAACAAGAAAAAGAAGAAAAATTAGATGATATTAAAAATGCCCGAATGAAAGATATTGATGTTACAGATAAAAAAAGAATCAATTTAATTAAATGGTTAAAGAATTTTTATGATAGTTATGAAAAAGTAAATAGTTTAAAAGGATTATATTTACATGGTTCTTTTGGTAGTGGTAAGACTTTTTTAATTGCGGCTTTATTAAATGAATTAGCGATTAAGAAAAATGCTTTAATAGAAGTTGTTTACTTTCCTAAAGCCTTACAAGAGATGAAAGAAAATTTTGCTTTGGTGGCGGATAGGTTAGCTTATTATGAAAATGTCGATATTTTATTAATTGATGATATTGGTGCCGAAAATGTTACCGAATGGGGAAGAGATGAAATATTGGGTTCGCTTTTACAAACTAGAATGAATAAAAAATTAACAACTTTTTTTACATCTAATTTAAATATTGAAGAATTAGAATCCCATTTAGCGGAAAGTAAGGGAAGTGTTGATAAAGTTAAAGCTCGAAGAATTATTGAAAGAATTAAACAAATGACAGTTGACATGGAATTAATTAGTGTTAATCGTCGGAAATAATTGCAGAAATATTTAACATATGTTAAAATGAATAATAGGTGGTACCATGAAACTAAAAGAAAGTTTTAAAAAATTTTACCAAAATCGAAATTTGTTTATTGCAGTATGTGTAGCTATATTAACCTTAAGTTCAATCGGTATTTCTTATTCCGCTTTTTTTAGTGTTAAATCTAATACCAATAATCAAACTGTTACCACAGGAACTTTAAATGTTACTTATACTGGTTCTTTATTAGAAGGAGAAGATTTAAATACCGACAATATAATGCCTTTACCTGACAAAGAAGGTTTAGAGCAAAGTAATGCCCGGATTGTAAATATTAATAATATAGGTACTTTAGATAGTGAATATGCTTTAACAATTGGTTATGATATGGCTAGTTTTCAGGTAGAACGTGAAATAAATACTGATAAGTTAGTTCCAATTGAATTAGTTAAATTTGCTATATATGAATATGATACTAAAACTAAAGCATCTACTTTAATTGCCGGTCCAATGTCTATTGCTGATTTGCCAATTTATGAATATAATAAAGATGATTATCGTTTTAATCGTTATTTAATTTTAATAGGTAAAGTTGGACATTCTGGAAGTGATACTTCAACGAAAACCTATCAAATAAAAACTTGGTTATCTGATCGGACAATAAATAATGTAAGTAATAGTTATTTTTATATTAATTCGGCAGCGGTTGCTACGGTAGAAGGGGCTAAAAGAGATTATAAATTAAGTGGTAAAATCCTTGATAATGCTGGTAATCCTGTAGTTAATGCGAAGATTAATATTCAAAATAGTTCTTTCACGGCGGTTACCACTGATACGGGTGAATTTACGTTAACTGGGGTTCCTGATGGAACATATAATATTGAAATTAATAATCAAGATTTATTATATATAGGTAATTTATCAATTAGAAATGGTAGTATTAGAAATATTACTACCTTACCTGAAACATTTTCTGCTCTTAATGATACCGATATTTTTGCTTATGCTTATTCTCAAGGAACAACGATTAATAAAATAATTGAATATAATGATTTAGGTAGTTTACAAAATTTAACTGATAATATTAAATTGGAAGCCAGAGAATATAATATTGGACCAAGATTTGAAATAATTGCTGAAGCAACCGAAATAACGGGAGTAAATATAACTTTAGAAGATAATAATAAATTTAGATTTGATTTAGATCCTACAGCAGTTCATAGTGATCCTGAGATGACTGATCCTGGGTATGGTGAATAAACCATACTTTTTTTAAATTTAACTTTTATTTAAAGATAAATAATAGTACAATAGATTTGGGTGTGAGATTTATGAATTATCCTTTATTAATTACATTAAGTACAGGTTTCTTTTTTCTTTTAGGAATTTTAATTTATAAATATAGTAATAAACAAAAAGAATTAACTATTTTTGGAAGTAGTTGTGCTTTTATGGTTATTATAGGTTTAATTCTTTTTGATTTACTACCCGAAATAATTGAATTTAATTCATTTATCTCGGTGATATTTATTTTATTAGGTTTATTTATTTTAAAAATATTAGATTTATTTATTCCTCATCATGAACATCACCATAAAGATAATGATTATTTAACCAAAGAACATGAAGAATACTTAGAACATATTGGTTTAGTTACCTTAATTGCTTTAATATTCCATAATTTTATTGAAGGAATAGCCTTATATAGTGTTGCTAGCACTAGTTTAAAAAATGGCTTAATCTTTGCTTTAGGTATTGGTTTTCATAATCTTCCTTTAGGTATTGAAATAGGAAGTATTATTAAAAATAAAAAAAATATTAGATTAATTATTATTTTAGTTTTATCTTCTTTTATGGGAGGTATCACTGCCTTACTTTTTGGAAATATTCCCGATGTTGTAACGAATATTATTTTATCAGTTACTTTAGGAATGATTATTCATATTTTATTTTTTGAATTGTTTAAAGAAGTAATTGATAATCGTAAGAAAAAAGAAACATTGTATGGTATAATAATAGGTGTAATTATCCTAATTATCGTTGGTAGTCTATAGGAGGAAAAATGAAAAAAGTATTAGTAACAGGAGCCGCGGGTACTATTGGTTTAGAAGTAATAAAATATTTATTAAGTGAAGGTAAATATGAAATCGCGGTTTTAGATTTAAAAAATAGTCGAACTATTCAAAAGTTAAAAAAATATAAAAAAAGAGTAAATATTATTTATGGGGAAATTAATGATCGAATTTTAATCGAAGCTTTGGTTAAAGATTTTGATGTAATTATTCATTTGGCTGGAGCTTTACCACCACTTGCTGATTATAAAAAAGATTTAGCTTTAGAAATTGATTATAAAGGATGTGAAAATATAGTTCGAGCTATTAATTATTATAATCCTAAATGTCATTTATTTTATGCTTCGAGTATGAATTTATATAAAGATAAAAGTAATGTTAATACTAAAACAATAATTAAATTAGATAATAATGATTATTATCTAATTGCCAAAAAAGAATGTGAGGCTTTAATTAAAAATAAATTAAAAAATTATAGTATTTATCGTTTTCCTTTAGTTTTAGGTAAAATGCATGAATCATTATTACTTAATGGTGAAAAGGAAGAAGAAATTTATTATATAACTAGTAAAGATGCGGCTTATAGTTTAGTTAAAGGTTTAGATTATTTAAATGAGTTAAATAAAAAAGTTTTTGATGTAACTAGTTATGGTAAAGTAAAATATCAAGAACTTTTAACTAAAATTTTACGAAATTATGGTTTAAGTTTTAAATATATATTTAATCGTTTATTTATAGATAAAATAAATACTTGTTCTAATTGTTTAGATGTTGATGAATTAGATGAATTAATTCATTATCGGGTAGACTCTCTAGAGGATTATTATTCTCGCTTAGCTTATGCTGGGAAAAAAAGACCTATTTCTCGTTTCCTTGGTCGCTTAATAGCTAAGGAGAAAAAATGATCGGCTTAGCTTTGTCGGGAGGTAGTGTTAAAGGAGCCTATGAAGCTGGTTCCGCGCGGGCATTTAAAAAAATGCATATTAAAATTGATGGCTATGTGGGAACGAGTATTGGTTCATTTAATGCGGCTATGCTCGCTAGTAATAGAAGTAAAGAATTATTAAAATTTTGGCAAAATGTCGATGTAAAAAAGGCTCTTAATTTAGATGAAAAATTTACTAAAGCAATAGAAAATAAAGAAATTAAAGGTACAGTTTTAGGTATTAAACAAATTGTTACGAATAAAGGAGTATCAACTTTAGGTTTAAAAGAAATATTAGAAAGTTTAAACATTGAAGAAAGTATTCGGAAAAGTTCTATAGATTTTGGCTTAGTAACTGTTCGGGTAAAACCTTTAAAAGTATTACATTTATTTAAAGAAGATATTCCTCAAGGTAAAATTGCTGATTATCTAATGGGTAGTTGTTATCATCCTATTTTTAAATTAGAAAAAATAATTGATGAAAAATATTATTTAGATGGCGGTTTTTATGATGTTATGCCGGTTAATATGTTATTAGATCGTAATTATGATAAAGTTTATGCCATTGATTTAAAAAGTATTGGCGTAAGACAAAAAATAAAAGACAAAAGTAAAGTAACCATAATTAAACCCAGTCATTCTTTAGGAAGTGAATTTACTTTTAATAAAGAACAAATAAATAAAAATATAAAATTAGGTTATTATGATACTTTAAAAGTATTAAAAAAATTAGATGGGAAAAAATTTATATTTAAAAAAATAAAAAATTATGATAAAATGCTAAAGAACATTTCTTTAAGAAGAAAAAAAGAAATGATGCTTCATTTTAAAGTTTTAGATAATAAAGATTTAATTATTAAAATTGTTGAATATTTTATGTCTTTAGAAAAGTATAATTACTTAGAAGTATATAATCTAAAAAGAGTAATTAAAAAATTAAGAAAAACAAAATTTAAAAGAAGTAATTATTTCAACTTTTTAAAAGATTTGAATGTATAGGAGGAACATATGGGGAGAGCTTACGAAGTTAGAAAATATAGTATTCAAAAAACAGGAGCAGCTAAGGGAAAAATATATACAACTTATGCGAAAGAAATTTATTTGGCTGCCAAAAAAGGATTACCGGATCCGGATGCAAATGTTCTATTAAAAAGAATTATTGATAAGGCTAAGAAAAATCAAGTGCCAAGTGATATTATTAATCGGGCTATTGATAAGGCTAAAGGAGTAGGCGGAGAAGATTATCATGAAGTTATTTATGAAGGTTTTGGCCCAGGAGCTTCAACTTTTATAATTAAATGTTTGACGGATAATGTTAATAGAACAGTAGGGATGGTTCGCGCTGCTTTTAATAAAGTAAATAAAAGTTTAGGAGTAACAAATAGTGTTCAATATAATTATGATCATTTAGGAATAGTATCTTTTAAATATGCTAATGAAGAAGAAATATTTAATGCCTTAATTGAAAGTGGTATTGAACCAGTAGATTTTGAAAATGAAGATGGCGAAATTATAATTACCGTTAATCCTAGTGATGTAAATCCTTTAAAAGATTTAATTGAAAAAATAGTACCTAATGTAGAGTTTATTCTTGATGAAGTAGGAATGTACGCTAAAGATAAAGTAAAATTAAACGATAGTGATAGAGAAATATATGATCGTTTATATAAATTATTAGATGAAATAGAAGATGTTTCCGAAATATATACTAATGTGGAAGATTAAAAATATGGAAGAAGAAAAAATAAATGGGATTATTACTAAAATAAACGAATATTTAGCCATTTTAAATAGTTATTATGAAAAGGCTACTAATGAATTAAATAATTATAATTATATAAAAAATATATTACTTAATCCACAGGAAAAATTAAAAGATTTAAAAAAAGATAATAAGAAAAAGTTTAAAGATGTAAATTCTCTAATTAAAAATTTTATTATTAAATATGGAATAATGAGTTTAGTAAGTTTAATAATAATGTTATTATTTTATTTACCTTATAAATTATTATTTACGAAGGAAATTCTTCTTGTTTTAACTTGCTTTTTTGGGGTATTACCAGCATCCTTTATTGTCTTAAGTACTTTTTTAGTAGTTGGTAGCAAAATAATAGAAAAAAAAGAAGATTTAAAATTATATTTTAAGCAAAAAAAAATAATAAAAAAATATAATCTAACGGATGTAAATAATTTAATTATAAAGTTAGAAAATGAAAAAGAAAATATTGGTAAGGAAATTCATACTTATGAAAGGCAAGCTTACGAATTAAAATATGCTTTAGATACTAAAGAAGTAAGTGTAAGCAATATAGAATTTTGTTTAAATGATGAATTACATTTAAGTAGAAGAAAAGAAAAAAATTTAATTTAATTAAGAAGGAGAATTTATCTTTCTTTTTCTTTCTATAAAGGGAGGTAAAAATGCTTTTACAAGAATTATTAAATAAAATAGAAGAAGAATATAAAGAATATAAAGAAAAGTATATTAAAGCGTTAGAAAAAGAAAAAGAATGGTTAGAAAAAGATAAAATATTGGAAATTGAAAAACAAAAATTAGAACAAGAATATCATATTTTAATAGAACCAAAACCAAGAAGAAAAGAGGCTTTTAAAAATACTTTAGATAATAATAAAAAATGGTTTAAAGTATTTTTCAAAGCTTCAGTTAAATTGTTATTTTTTATTGCGTTTATATCTTTTTTAAGTTGGGATATGGCTTTAGAAATATTTTTCATTTTATTTTTAATTGGTTTTCTAAAATTATTAACTAAAGTAATAAGTAGTTATATTACTAATTATAATCTTTTAAAAGAGAATTTAGAAAAGGAAGAAAAAATTATTTTAGAAAAAATTAAGACTTTAGAAAAAACTCAAGAAGATTATGAAAAAGAAATAACTAAATATAATGCGATAGTGGAAGAATATGGTAAAAAAATGGCTAATCATTTTAATGCTTATAATGATATAGCTAAGGCTAATAATATGATTAATCCTTTAGAAGATGTAAATAATATTATGGGTTTAAATGATTCTTCACGAAAGTTAGAATTGAAATATTAATTATTTAGTTTTAAAATAAATAAGAGAGATATAAAACTATAAAGAAGGAGGTTATTTATGACTGTTTATGAAGATTTAAAATGGCGAGGATTAATTCAAGATATATCTAGTGATGAACTAATAGATAAATTAAATAAGGGAGGTCTTACTTTTTATATAGGGACAGATCCTACAGCAGATTCTATGCACATTGGCCATTATTCATCTTTTTTAATTTCGAAAAGATTAGCCAAAGCTGGACATCATCCTATTCTTTTGGTGGGTGGAGCTACAGGTTTAATTGGGGATCCTAAACCAACAAGTGAACGACCTATGATAAGTAAAGAAGAAGTTTTAAAAAATTACGAAGGTTTAAAAAAACAAGCAGAAAAAATATTTGATTTTGAAGTAGTTAATAATTATGACTGGACTAAAGATATTAATGTTTTAGATTTTTTAAGAGATTATGGAAAATATTTTAATGTTAATTATATGTTAGCCAAAGATAAAGTTAAATCAAGACTCGAAAGTGGAATAACCTATGCTGAATTTTCTTATATGATTTTACAAGCTTTAGATTTTTTACATTTATATGAAACTCGCAATTGTACTTTACAAGTTGCTGGTTCCGATCAATGGGGAAATATTACTTCTGGAATCGAACTTATTAGAAAAAAGTTAGATAAAGAAGCTTATGGAATGGTTATGCCTTTAGTAACCGATTCTAATGGGGTAAAGTTTGGTAAAACTGAAGGAAATGCTTTATGGTTAGATATAAATAAAACTTCAGCTTATGAATTATATCAATATTTAATTAATTTAGAAGATTCAATGATTATCGATTATTTAAAAAAATTGACATTTTTATCTCAAGAAGAAATTTTAGAGTATGAAATTAAAAATAGAGAACATCCAGAGGAAAGAGAAGCCCATAAACGTTTAGCTAAAGAAATTATCACGGATATTCATGGCGAAAAAGAATATTTAAAAGCTAAAGAAATAAGTGAATCATTATTTAGTGATAAAATATGGAATTTAAATAGTGCCGATATTATTTCTAGTTTAAAAGATTTACCAACTTTTACAATAAAAGAAGGTGAAAATATTATAGATATTTTAGTTAATAATAATATTTGTTCTAGTAAAAGAGAAGCTAGAGAAATGGTTATGGGTAATGCCATAAGTATCAATAATAATAAAATAACTCTTGTAGATACTGTTGTAACAAAAAAGATGGCAATAGATGAAAAAGTTATTTTACTTAAAAAAGGAAAGAAAAATTATTATTTAGGAATTATGTAGGAGTAGTAGTTATGATTTTTGATAGACAATTAGATAAAACATTATATTGTATTTTATATGCTGATAAAGAATTAAGAGAACCTTTAATAAACATTCTGATAAATTTACCTCAAAAACTATATGATATATTAAGAGTAATTATTAGTAATGGAGAAAATAAACATTATTATATTAATGATATAGATGAAAATAAAAATATAGTATATGATTTATATAAAGTGGCAAATGGCTTTATGCTTTATAAGGAAGTATTAAATGAACATGGTGGGTATGAGGCTGAGTGGTGTCTAAGTCTTATCAAAAATAATCCGCAAAAACCGATGCGAAATATTGGAAGATTCTTTTATATTAATGATTATCCTGGCAAAAGTTATGATATAGATTTTTCCCCAATTGGAGAAATGGTTTTAGCCAATGGAAAACCTTTACAAATTGTTAATTTATATGATATACCAGAAATGACATTAAATAATTTACAACAAGAAGAAACATTTACTAGAAAAAGATTTTAATAGCTTTACATTATTTTTTTATTAAAAACAGACCATTGATATATATGAATTATTAAAAAAATTATTAATTAAAAATTGACAAAGAAAAAGCAAAAAAGTATACTATAGATATGTTACCGGTTAGGTAACACCTATTGTTGTTAGATGCTACGCCAGTTGGCTAGCATCATTTTTTTATATTAAGCGTAAAATAATAACGATTAATAAAATTATTATGACAAAAAAGAAAATCTCTTTTTTCATAACCTCCACCTTTTTCGTAAACAAAGATGAGTATCAAAACCCCCTGAAGAGTCAGCGAAAGCTGGCTCATTTTTGTTTTTTGCTTGAAATTACGGGGATTTGTAATTTTTGATTTTTATAAAATAATGCTTTCAACTACCAACCAACTACCAAAATCTAATTTTTTTAATCAGTA
>CANRAL010000018.1 GCA_947628585.1 uncultured Bacilli bacterium
TTATGGATGGTTATATTATCGAGGTGCAACAGATATGGGGATGCATTTTGGCGAAAAACAAGATGAGCAATTAGGATTTAGTGATGGAACAATTGTAAAAACAAAAAAATTTAATAGTTATAAAAAAATATTAATTAGAAGCAAATAATTTTATTTCAATTTTTAACCATCATTCTCATATCAGAAACAAATAATTTTAACTAAAAAATATTGGTTATAATAAAAAGAATATAATCAAATTATGTTAAGATTTTTAGCTGTTTATGAATTTGTAAGTGAATGATATCAATGTTTCCATTTTATTAAAAATTTATAGTAAACATAATACTATAAATAACATAAATAATATTTGTTACCAGACCTAAAAGCTTTTGAAATACCGATCTTGTGGCAGTGGTAAGAAATATAAAAATTGTTGCTGAAAATAAGAATAAATGAATGCCTTATAAATAAAGGATTTTACTGATAATAATAATTTTAAAAAAATAATTTGCAAATAGTTATGCAAAAACTTTATTATGATAATAAAAATAATGAATCCAATAAAATAAATCTAATATTTAATTTAACTAATTTTATTTTAATAATAATACTTACAAGTATTTTAAAAGATTATATTGCAATTATTATAACTTTAGTAATAGATTTTTTAATAATAAGTATAGTATTTATAAAATATTATAAAAAGACTAAATTTTGCTTGCAAATTAAAAAAAATATTAAATATACATCGTTTAATATTTTAAAAAATATTGGTATGTTTCTAATATATGGAATAGGATTTGGGAATAGCTTCTCTTTTGGAGAAAAATACGCAACAGCAATAAATTTTGAAAGCTTAACAACCGATACACAATGGGATATGTTAGATTCAGTCGATACAGCATCGAAAATAGATTTAGCTGAAAACAAATTTAATTATAAAGAATCACGGAAAAATGCATATAAGTTATTATCAATATTAATTTTTACAATTTTAATTATGAATTTAACACTTTATTGGTATTTTAAACCGGATTTAATTGTTTTAATAATAATAATGGCAGTTCAAATAATAGATATGTTAATAGATCCATTAAAAACTTTAAGAATGAGTTATATACAAATAAATGATAATAATAAAAAGCATAATATATTTTACCTACTATCAAGACTAATTCGTTTACTTTGTTCATTTATACCAAGTGCATTTTGTACATATATTGGTCAAGCAATATCTGCAATCTATTTATATATTTATTCGTTGATTGCATGCAAAAATGTAAAATTTTTTAAATCGAGAAATAGTAATTAGCTAAAAAATATGGTATACTGAAATTAGTAAACGGATGCAAACAAAGTTTGCAAATTGTTTGCAGATGAGAAAATATTTATAGTAACAATAATACCATAAATACTATAAATACCAATGTTCACAAACCTATAATTACTTGAAATAACGATAATACTATAAATTACATAAATACTATATATACTCGTTATTATATAACATGTGGTAGCGGGAAGAAGTACAAGAACTGTTGCGGGAGAGGCTAGTAAATAAAGAGTTTTTATTAATTTTATGAAAAATTACATTGGTAGCGAAATTTGATTTTGTTTGCATAAATTGAAAAATAATAGCTAAAACACTTATAAATAAAGGAGTGTTAACATAGATAAAATGTTAACATTCCGATGGTTAAAGTGATTAGTATACAAAAAAGAGGAAAGGTGTATCAGTATCGTTTTGAGGCAGCAAGAGTTAATGTTAAAAGAAAGCAAATTACAAAATCAGGATTTAAGACCAAAAATGCTGCTTTTATTGCAGGACAAAAAGCTTATGAAGATTATCAAAATGGTGGTTGTAAAGTAGAAGGCTATATGTCTTATGGAGATTATTTAGATTATTGGTTAGAAAATTATTGCAAAGTGAATTTAAAACAAACTTCATTTTGCAACACATGGCCATACTGCTTCCGAAAAGAGCTGATTCGGAAAAACCATTTATGGGTCTTACAACCTTTAGCGGTGATATTCCGGTTATGAGTGATGTAGTGATAGCCAAAAATTATTTAACGGAAGAAGAATTAAAAATTTTAAATAATTTAGTATCAGGATATTTTGATTTTGCCGAAATTCAAGCAATTAGGCATAAACAAATGTATATGGAGGATTATATAAGAGAACTTGATTCCATTTTATCCACTACAGGAGAAAAAGCATTAACTGGTGCAGGTACTATAAGTCACGATGAGGCAATAAAAAAGGCAAAAAGTGAATATAGAAAATATCAAGTAAAAGAAATTAGCCCTGTGGAAAAAGCTTATTTAGAAACATTAAAAGATATTAGTAAAAAAATTGATAATAAAGAGAGTTAACAAAATAGTTTGGCTAACTCTCTTTTTAATTTAACAATAATGCTAAATGATATTTTAGAAAAAATTTAAAATAGAAAAATGATATTGTAATTGAAATAAATTTTATTGCATGTTATAATTTTAATAAATAGAACATAGAAAATTAAAATAATAGTTATTTGAGGAGTCCATATGGAATTAAAATATATAGAAAGTGATATTGGCAAAATAAAGTTAAAAAAATATAAAAAGCTTAATTTAATTTATTTAATTATTTTCATGTTATTAACTCTTTTTTATCTTATATTATTTTTAGATACTCATAATATAAATGGAATAATTGTTTTTTCAGTTATATATATTATTTTTTCTTTATTTATAAAATTGATTAAAGAAAAATATTTAGCTAAAGTTACAGCTGATACATTAGCTCAAGAAATTTGTTTAGATGCTTATATTAATATACAAATTTATAATGCTAAAAAAATTGAAAAATTATCTAAAATTTTTAAATTTAATAAAGCATATAATTTTACTTTATTAAATTTAATTGATGGTTATTATAGAAAAGGTAATTTTGAAGAAGTCAATAATTTAATTATTTTTTTAGAAAAAAGACAATTAGGTAATAATGAAAAAGCATTTATAATAAGGTATAGAGCTGCTATGGCATTTGCTATGAATGATGAAAAAGAATTTAATATACAATATGAAAACTTTGATAAGGTATCTAATCTTGTAACTGATAAATATAAACAACAAATTTTATTTTCTTTAAATATTCAACAACAAATTTTAAAAAATAATATTGAAGAAGTTAATAAAATGTGTGAAAATCTTATAAACAATAAACTATTATTAAATAAAGTGATGGGTTATTATTACAAAGGCTTGATTTTTGAAAAAAATAATAATGAGGAATATAAAAAATATTATAAATTTGTAGTTGAAAATGGTAACGATTTATATATTGCAAAAACTGCTGGTAAAAAAATAGGAGTGGTTCCTAAAATTAAATATAATTTAAAAAAGCATACAGGTTTAAAAATTTTAACTTTTTTAATTTTGGCAATTTTATCATTAATTACTATATTTGAAATAATGTTTTACGTTGAAAATGCCAAAATTAAAAAATGGGATACTGGTATAATATATATTAATAAAACTAAAGTGGTTTTACCATGTCCGATATCTAAATTTGAAGAAATTATGGATTTAAATATTGATATTAATGCAATTGAAAAACTTGGATTTTATAAGTTATATTTGAATAATATTGATAATAATAAACCAAGCGATAAATATATTGAATTATATATTGAAAATAATAATATAATCGGTGTAAATATTAATATATTTGATGGTTGGAATAATAGTATAAAAGATGCAGTAGATGTTAATTTAGACGAAGAATTAGGAAAAATGATAATATTTCCAGGAAATATAACTGCGAATAGTAAAATAGATCAAGTCAAAAAAATATATAAAACAGGAATTATAAATCCTTCTTTCCGTGATTGGCAAGAAAATATAACGATTTCTGATAAAGAAACTTTATATACTTATGGTTTTAAATATTCTGGTAAGAATTTTGATATAAGTATAGATACCATAGATGGAAAAATAGAATCAATTTTTTATTATTATAAATAAGGGGATGAGTAATCGTGAGTAAGAAAAAGAAAGTTGTAATAATAGTTTCAACAATAGCAATAATATTTATTTTAATTTTTGCGGCATTTTTAATTGGTGTAATGTCACTTTTTAAAACTTTTATCGATGTAGTTAATTCTTCTTCAAAAAAACAAGAGGAGATTGTAAATAATGCTCAAATTTATTTAGAACAAAAATATGATAAAAAATTTGAAGTAGTAAGTAGTGAAAAAATATGGCATGGTAATTCGCCTATTCCATCAACAACTACGACTGAAATTCTTATAACATTTAATGATGACATAAAAGTAGTTTACTCTTATGAAACCAAAGAATATTATGATAATTATCAATCGCAAGAAATTGTAAATGATATCAAAAAAGAAATATGGGAACCAATGGAATTAAAAATTGATCCTAGTTATTATTTTGTTACTGATGATAATACAAATATATTTGTTAATTCTGTTTTTTCTGATGAATTATTAAAAGTTATTTCGTTTCCCTTTTTTCATAATTATTATGAAGGTAATATTACAAATTATTTGAAAGATGAAAAAATTAAATTAAATATACCAGATGGAATTTTTATTATATCGGAAGATGATAATTATCAAGATCGATTAAATATATTTATTGATACAATAAATACTTATTTTGATGATGGGATTGTATTTTATACAGTATTAACTAAAGAATTATATGATGCCGTATACTCCTATCCTTATAAAACTAATGATGTATTTGGAATCGGAACTGTATTGGGTAGTTGTAATTATGAAGGATGCTGGGTTCATGGATATTTATCTGGAAAAGACAATTATTATTCTTCCAAAAAATTTATAGAGGTTACAAATGGTATATATGTTTCTTTACGTAATTATCCTTCGCTTAATGGGGATAAAATAATTTTAGAAGATGGAGATATAACTTTTAAAGAATCTATTACAGCTCAAGAATTACAAAATAAAATGGATAATAACTTAGATAAAGATGATGAATATCGTTACATAATTAATACTAATAAACCAATATATGAAATACAAGTATCGGATTCTTTGAAAAATAAATTATTTAAAGTTTCTGGATATGAACCATCAAGCATTTCTGTTATTTTTAAATTAAATAAAGAAGAATTAAACATTGAAGATAAAAATAATTTATATGTTTATAATACTAATAAACGAAATGCTAGAATAAAATATGGCGATTTGATAGCATATGCTAATATGAAAGAACAATATGAAGATTTTGAAGATTATATTGGTAATTATGGTCTTGATATATATAAAAAATATGAATTAAATAAATTTGAATATATTAGTACATCTATTAATTTATCGCAAGAAGAATATTATTGGGTAGGGAATCAAACGCGAGAAGAAAATATAGAAAATTAAATTATAAAAAAATAAAATGGGTATGAATAATTGAAAAATATGAGGAGGTAACTAATGATAGATTTTTATATTCATCAAATTGGAAGTATAAATAATGAAAAAACTTATGAAAGGCTTAGTAAAATTCTTCAATCAAAAGTAATAGCATCGAGGGATTATCTTGAAAAACATGGTATAAGTTTTAATTATGATAATACATCATTTAATCTTGATATACCCCAAGGTAAAGAGTGGATGTTTTATGATAGTGATATTCATAAAGATAGGGTATCTCTATCAGATCCCCAAAATAGATTTATAAAGAAAGCTATTGAGCGAAAAGATCATCAAAATTTTACCTGCTTTGATTACGATTATATTGCTTTAGCAATTTCAAAAGATGTACCTATAATTCCCATAGATGAAACTAAAGGATTAGCCCTTGGAGAAGTACAAGTAAAAGATAAAATTGATAGTGAGTTTATAGTTGGCTTGATTTTACCAATTTCCAAAGAACAATTAGTTGATGAAAACCTAAATATGATTGTAGATATAATTTCAGAATTTTGTATGAAAAAAGGATTACCTTTAAATATATATAATTATGAAGGAGAATTATTAAAAGAAAGTGTTAAAGGATTATCAAAGTAAAAAAATTTTAAAGGAAAATTAAATGAAGAAAGATAATGTAACTACTGAAATTATTATAAAAGAAAAGGAAATTTTAGAAAGTAAAGAATTTTTAAAACAAATAAGAAATGCTCATGTATGTTCTTCCCATAATAGAGATAACTTACAAAAAGTAGATAAATGTGGATGTTTTTATTATTTAAAAATATTTGATCCTAAATTAATAACTAATTGGTGTGATGATAATACTACTGCCATATGTCCTTTTTGTGGAATTGATTCCATAATTTATGAAAGTGTGACATATCCATTAACTAAAAAATTTTTAAAAGCTATGAAAAAAATATGGTTTTAATATTTACTTATAAAAGTAAACCTTTGGTATGTTTAAAAATAATGTTTAAGTGTTATAGTTTTTCTTGAAAGGATGAGAAAAAATGAATCAAGAAAAAATTGGTAAATTTATTGCTAAACAAAGAAAAATAAAAAATTTGACCCAAGAAGAACTCGCGGAAAAATTAGGTATTACTAAAAATGCAGTGAGCAAATGGGAACGAGGATTATGTTTAATGGATATGTCTTTACTTAAACCACTTAGTAACATATTAGAAATAAGTATAAATGATATACTTGCTGGTGAAATGATAGAAAAGAAAGATATAGAAAAAAAGAGTGAAGAAAATATTATTAAGTTAACTGAATTAGTAAATTTAAAATCTATGAAATATGGAATTATTGGCATGGCTTTATTTTCTATTATTCTAGTGTCGATTTCCTTTTTTAAAGATACCTCTATGGCTTCTATTGTTAGCTTATTATGCGCCTATAATTGTATTACTTTTTTAAGTCGTTATAAAATAAGAAAAGATAAAACTGATTTAATTACAGGTGTATTGTTTTTTATTGGTGTTCTTTGTAATACTATTGCTTTTATATTATCTTAATCATGATATTATATTAAAAATTTAAACTTACTAAAAATTTAAAAAAATGTTATAATTTAGTTGTTGAGAAAATATAATAAGTCATGATCACAATGAGTAGCTATTATGCGTAAGTCCAATTGGATATGGGCTTACGTATTTTTATGCTCAAAAATTGAAGGAGGTATATATGAAAGAGCTAGATTTAGAAAATGAAAAAATTTCTAAATTAATTAAAAAATTTGCTATACCATGTGTGATTAGTATGATTGTAGCAGCATTGTATAATATTGTTGATCAAATATTTATAGGTTGGAGTGAGGCTGGTGCTTTTGGTAATGCTGCTACGAATATTGTTTATCCATTTACAGTAATATCTTTGGCTTTTGCTTTACTTATTGGTGATGGAGCGGCTGCTTTATTTAATTTATCACTTGGGGCTAAAAACAAAGAAAAAGCTAATAAATCTATAGGAAATGGATTAATCCTTTTAATATTTATATCTATTATCTTAACAATTATTGGTTTTGCTTTTAATAAGCAAATACTAAGCATTTTTGGAGGAAATCCTAAGGAAATAGAATGTTATAATTTTGCTAAAGATTATTTAAAAATAATTTGTTATGGATTACCATTTTATATTATTGGGCAAGGAATAAATGCTTCAATAAGAAGTGATGGCAGTCCCAAATATGCTATGTTGGCCACGATTATTGGGGCTATTTCTAATATTATTTTAGATCCAATATTTATATTTATTTTTAACATGGGTGTTAAAGGGGCGGCAATTGCAACAATAATTGGTCAAATATTAACATTTTTAGTAAGTATTCTTTATTTTCGAAAATCAAAGTCATTTCAACTAAGTAAAAATAGCGTTAAGTTAGATAAAGAAATTTGTAAAAAAATTATTTCTTTGGGGTTAGCTTCATTAATAACGCAACTAGCTATTGTAATTATAATAGCGGTTGCTAATAACTTAGTAGGAAAATATGGATATGTATCGCTAGCTAGTACGGGAGTAGCATATGGCGTTGTAATTCCTCTCGCGGTTATTGGAATATGTATGAAAGTTTTTGGAATAGTTGTATCAATTGTTATTGGAGTTTCACTCGGCGAATGCCTATAATTGGTTATAATATGGGGGCATTAAATACGGGAAGAGTAAAAGAAACTATCAAATATATATTAATAACAAATTTAATTATTGGGATTATTGCTTTTATTTTATTTGAATTTTTCCCAATGGTAATTATTAATATTTTTGGTAAGGGTAATTCTTTTGAATATTTAGAATATGCCAAATATTGTTTAAACATTTTTTTAGGGGGAATTATTTTAACTTGTTTAATTAAATCAATTTCCATTTTATTGCAGTCAATGGGTTCTAGCTTTAAATCAACAATATTGGCTCTTGCTAGAGATGTTATTTTCTTTGTTCCATCAATTGTAATCATTGCCGAATTGTCGCATAGTGTTGTAACCATGCTATGGAGTGCTATTATTGCCGATATTTTAGCTTTTACTACGGGAGTTATATTGTTAAAAAAAGAATTTAAGAGAATTAATAATTTAAATAAATGAAAGGAAATGATTATGTATAAAATAAATGATTATGTAATTTATAAAAAGGATGTTTGCAAAGTTAAAGATATAAGAAAAAATAAAATAAATAATCGAGAATACTATATTTTAGTTCCCATCGATGATGAGTCATTAATTATTGATACTCCCGTGGATAATAGAATGGGATATTTAAAAAGCATAATGAGTAAAGATGAAGCTGATGCTTTAATAAATAATATTTGTAACATTGCGCCAATTGATAATGGACTAGATAAATATATTGATAAAAAATATAAAGAGTTATTATATAATAGTAACCATGAAGATTTAATAAAAATTATTAAAACAACTTATTTAAGAAATACTGAAAGAATAAAAAATAATAAAAAAGTAAGTGAAAGAGATTATGATTATTTTAATAAAGCTGAAAAATATTTATATAATGAACTTTCAATAGTTTATAATATGAATTTTGAAGAAGTAAAGAATTATATTATTAATAGAATGAAGGAAATATAAAGACATTGTTAAATATGTACGATATAATATATTTTAGATAAAGGAAAGATTATGGAAGCTCAAAAAATAAAAAATATTATTATCTCGGACGTTGATAAAGATTTAATAAGCAATATAAATCAAAATAAAAATATTTATTTAAAGATAGAAGCTAAGAAAAATGAAATTAAGAAAATTTGTGACTTTTTAGAACAAATTAATTCTTCAATTAAAGTAAAAATACCATTTAAATACATGGTAAAAAAAGAATTTAAAAAAAGAAAAACATTTCAAGGATTTAACCAATCTATTTTAAATTATGTAAAAAGAGAAATATTATTAAATGTAAATAAAAAGGATATTGTAGTTGATGCGACAGTTGGTAATGGAAATGATACTTTATTTTTAGCTAATATTGCCCATCAAGTAATTGGGTTTGATATTCAAGAACAAGCGATAAATAATACTAAAGAAAAAGTAAAAAAATATCATAATGTTATTTTAAATTTAGAAAGTCATGAAAATATTAGTAAATTGGAAGATGATTCCCTTAAATTAGTGCTTTTCAATTTAGGATATTTACCCGGGGGTAATAAGAATATAACTACTTTAAAAAATAGTACGTTAAAGGCCCTAAAAGAAAGTTTAAAAAAAATAAATGATAAAGGATGTATTTTAGTAGTTATTTATCCAGGACATAATGAAGGTAATAAAGAAAAAATAGCTATTTTAAATTATTTAGCTAAAAATAAATGTAACTATGAAATTAAGAGAAATACTGATAATCCCGTTGCTCCTTTTTTAGTTATTATTAAAAAGCCTTTTCAAAAAGAAAAAAATACGTTAAAATAATTTTTGTAGGAGAAGATCTATGGAAACATATGATAAAGCAATAGAGTTAATAAGTATAATTAAAGAAACAAGAATATTAATTAATCGAGCTAATAATAGATTATCTAATATAGAAGAAGAAAGAAAAAATATTACTCAAGGTAGTTTATTAACGGAAAAGTATGCAAAAGAATATGCGGAAATGAATGGTTTGTTAGAAGAATCATTTCAAAAGTATGAAGAAAGTTATGAAATATTAATGAGTTTAGAAGAAAAAATAGATTCTAATAAATGGAAAGTTATATTAAAGAAACTAGGTGTTGTTTTGGGTGAAACGGAAAATATAAATCATGTTAAAGATGCTATCGATGAATATACTTTAGATATTGCCGTAAAAGAAACAATGGAAACTTATAAATATAAAAAGTTAGAATTGGCTCGGGCTTATAAAAATGAAAATCAAAATAAAATAATTATTTTAGAAAGTGAACTTAAAACTTTGGAAAAAGATTTAAGTAAACATTTATTAGGAACATTAACATTAGCTAATTATGAAAGTTTATGTAAAAAATAGGAGATTAGTCTGAAAAATAATCTTTTCAAGACTATGTGTGCCTTGAACGAAGTGAAAGGAATGTGTGGTTTTTATGAATGATAATTTAAAAGAAAAATTAGAAGAATTACAAGAAAAATTTGATTATATAGGGAGGTCTCTTTGACTTAGAAAAGAAAAAAGAAGAAATTGAATTATTGGAGGCTAAAACTTTAGATTCTAATTTTTGGAATGATGTTGATAAGGCTAATGATGTTAATCAAAAGTTAGTTCATTTAAGAAAAGAAGTTAATTTATATGAGAATTTACAAAAAGATTTAAAAGATACTTTTGATTTATTAAATGAAGATTTAGATTCGGAAACAATATTGTTAATAACTGAAAGTATAAAAGATTTAAAAATAAAAATAGATGAAATAGAAACATCTGTTATTTTAAGTGGAGAATTTGATAGTAATGCTTGTTACTTAGAAATTCATCCGGGAGCTGGAGGAACGGAATCGTGTGATTGGGCAAGTATGTTGTTACGAATGTATGAAAGATTTTGTGAAAAGAACTCTTATAGTTATGAAGTAATTGATTTTCAAAAAGGTGATGAAGCAGGAGTAAAGAGTGTCACCTTAAAAATAAAAGGAAATTATGCATATGGATATTTAAAATACGAAATGGGGGTTCATAGATTAGTTAGAAAAAGTCCTTTTGATGCTAATAATCGTCGTCATACCTCTTTTGCTTCTGTTTCTATAACGCCAGATATAAATGTTAAAATTGATATTGAAATAAAGGAAGAAGATTTAAAAATCGATGTTTATCATTCATCAGGGGCTGGAGGACAGTCCGTTAATACATCTAACTCGGCGGTAAGAATAACTCATTTACCTACTAAAACGGTTGTTACTTGCCAAGTGGAGAGAAGTCAATTAAAAAATAAAGAATTGGCTCTTCAAATGTTAAAAAATAAATTATATATGCTTGAATTAGATAAGAAAAATCAAGAATTAGCAACTTTAAAAGGGGAAAATAAAAGTATTAATTTTGGAAGTCAAATAAGAAGTTATGTTTTAGAACCCTATAAATTAGTAAAAGACCATCGGACTAATTATGAAAGTTCTAGCCCTGAAAAAATTTTAGATGGCGATATCTTAGATATGCTTATTTTTAACTTAAAAGAATTAAAATAAAATATGGAAAAGATACGTATTTATATCCGGAACTATTAAAGACCCATCAAGAAAATGATATACCTGTTCGAGAGACTAGTGAAAAATATTAAATCTGAATCAGACGGTGTAACTAAATTAATAAAAATGTATCTGTCATTGACTGAAAAAAATAAATAATTGAAATGAGGTGAAAGAATGGCAAAATGGTATGATAAACCTACTAAACTATTATCTATTGGTAAAGATATAGACTATGTAATGTGTATTGATGAAAATGGTAGTAGTAGTAATTTAACTTATGTATTAAAACAAATATCAAATGAAAAAGAACTATCAGAAGATGATAAATATTTTACTATTACAGGATGCATTTTTACAAAAAAACAATATTTAGATTCAAAAAAGTTAATTAAAGTACTTAAAAATAAATATTGGAATAATGGAGTATTTTATGATACTAAATTAAACAGAGAAAAAGCAGTTTGTTTTCATTCTCGAGATATAAGAAAACATGATAATTGCTTTAATGATAGTATTATTAATTATAATGAATTTATGATAGACTTGTCTAATATTATGAAAGACATTCAGTGTAAAATTATTTCAATTAGCATTAATTTATATAAATATTTAAAAAAAGGCTATACTCACAATGTTTACAATGTGGCTTTTGATTTCTTATTAGAAAGATATATTTATGAAACTGAAAATAAGAAAAAAGGTATAATTATGCTCGAAGCAAGAGGAAAAGATGAAGATAAAGAACTGTTAGAACATATTAGCAAAGTTATTAATAAAACTGGTACTAAACAAATTAGTAACAGAGAATTAAAATATAAAATAAGTGGAGTATATTTTAATCCTAAATGGAATGAAGAATATAGTTCTACTTATGTCGGTTTAGAAATAACAGATTTATTTTCTTATCTTATTCATAAGTTTGTAAAAAGAAATACAAAAGATAAAGCATTTTTAATATTTGAAGATAAAATTGTTGGATATCCGAACTATAAAAACAAAGGAATAAAAATATTTCCTTAAAAAAATAAGAACTGGATAAACCAGTTCTTACCGTCCGCGATACCGCGAACCCCAAGCAAATTAAATTGCTTTTGACATAATTAATATAACAAAATATTATATATTTGTCAATTAAATTATGTCGTTTAATATTATATGAAGTGTAGGTTTGTCAAACATATGTGACAACGTATATGGTTGGCAAACCTACACTGTGCATTTTATCTTCTTTGCATAGGCATTATGCCGAGAAAACAATAAAAGTTAGGCAAGTTATGATATAATTTTTTAATTTGCAGTATTTTTTGCTGCCTTTCTGCAAATCAATCATAACTTGGGTTCCTGACTTTTAGTGGCAAATTGGAATATTGTCTTACTTCTATGTAAAATGCACAATTATGTCGTTTAATATTATATGAAAAAATGAAATAAATATTATGACTAGTAATTAATAGATGTTATTTTATGATTTTTAATTATTAATAATAAGAGAGAAATCATATAAAAAATCAAATATTTTACAATTTAAAGAAAAATCCATATAGTGCATTTTCTGCGACAGTAGAGATTCATAATAAGAATAATATTATTTTTTAAAAAAAATTAGAGTTGAAAAAGAAATTTATAGTGATAATAATGTAAATTAATTAGAAGTATTAACTAAAAAATATCCAATGCATTTTTTACATTAGATAGTGTGTTTTATTTTCATAATTTAACAGATGTAATTTTCGAAAAGGAATGCCTAGCATTGAGAATAAATAGCACTATAATTAGTGATAAGTTATATACTATTAAAATAATTTTTTTGAAAATGATAAATCAACTTTAAATTTTAGTGAAGTATTAGGTTTATCTTGCAATAATTATAAAATTTGATACAATAGGTTGTGCGAGGGAAAAATGGATAAAGCATTAGAATTTTTAGATAAAACTCTTAAAAATGATGATGTTATCATTGTGGCTTGTAGCGGAGGACCTGATTCTTTATGCCTTCTTTCCTTAGTGTGTGAGTTTAAAATAGTCAAAAATTTAAAAATTATCGTGGCTCATGTAAATCATAATTTGCGAAAAGAAAGTAATAATGAAGCTTTATTTGTAAAAGAATATGCGTTAAAAAATAATTTAATTTATGAAGAATTAAATGTAGATTTTAATAATCAATATAATGAACAAAAGGGCCATAAAAAAAGATATGAATTTTATTTTTCTTTAGCTAAAAAATATAAAGCGAAATTTATTGCTACAGCTCATCATGGGGATGATTTAATGGAAACTATTTTAATGCGTATTACGCGGGGTAGTAATTTAGATGGTTATAAAGGATTTAGTATATTAACTAAATATGACAATATAAATATTATTAGACCATTATTAGATTATACAAAAAAAGATATTTTAAAATATAATAAAGTTAATAACATTCCTTATGTAATTGATAAAAGTAATGCCTCTGATAAATATACACGAAATAGATATCGAAAATATATATTGCCTTTTTTAAAAAAAGAAGAAGAAAACATTCATAGAAAATATCGTAAATTTAGTGAAGAATTAGACGATTATAGTAATTTCGTCAAAGATTATATTTCTAAATTAAAGGTTATAAAAAATAATACGATAGATATTTTAAAAATTAGTAATGAAAGTCTTTTTATAAAAAGAAAAGTAATAGAAACAGTTATTAAAAATATTCAAAAAGAAGATTACTTGGAAATAAATGATAAAGAAATGGAAGAATTATTAAAGTTATTTATAGGTAAAAATAGAATTATTGATTTAAATAATGGTTATGTTGGTATAAAAGATTATAATAAATTAATAATAAAAAAAGCTGAAGAAGAATTAAAATATAATTATGAATTAACAAAAGATATAATAACTAATGATTGGTCGATAAAATTTATTAAGGATAGTTTAGATAATAGTAATTATACAATAAGATTAAATAGTAAAGAGTTATGTTTACCATTAAGAGTAAGGAATAAAGAAAATGGGGATAAAATGGAAGTATTAAATTTAAATGGACATAAAAAAATAAAAGATATTTTCATTGATGAAAAAATAGATACCATTAAAAGAAATAATATTCCTATTATAGTTGATAGTAATAATACTATTATTTGGTTACCAGGAATAAAAAAATCAAAATTTGCTAAAAAAATTGATGAAAAGTATGATATAATAATTAATTATGAGGAAAGGAAGAAAAATAATGAATGTTAAACCAAACAATAATGAAAGATTTAAAAACTTTTTACCATATATAATATTGATGGGAGTTGTTTTGTTAGTATTTGGGGTATTAAGTTTACAAGGTAGTAAAGTTAATGAATTATCTACTGGAGAATTAATAAAAGAATTAAAAAATGATACTATAACAGAAATTGTTATAACTCCTAAAAGTGATGAAAGTATTTATTATATAACTGGTAAAGTAGAAGGTTATAAAGATAATGAAACTTTTAGTACTAAAGTTATTGCTAGTGAATTAGATAATATTTTAATGTATATTAATGATAGCGAAAAAATAGAAAGTTATAAAACAGAATCAGATCCTGGAGAAAGTATTTTTCTTTATGTTTTGGTTAATGTTTTACCTTTAGTATTTATTGTTATTGCTATGTATTTCTTAGTTTCTAGAATGGCTAGTGCTAATAAAGGTTCAATGGATTTTGCTAGAAGTAAAGCAAGATTAAGTAGTGATAGTGATAAAAAAAGTTTTAAGGATGTCGCGGGATTAAAAGAAGAAAAAGAAGAAGTTGCCGAATTAATAGACTTTTTAAAAAATCCTAAAAAATTTGAAAAGTTAGGAGCTAGAATACCTAAAGGTGTTTTATTAGTAGGTCCTCCCGGAACTGGGAAAACTTTACTTGCTAAGGCAATTGCTGGTGAAGCCAACGTTCCATTTTTCTTCATAAGTGGTTCCGATTTTGTTGAATTGTATGTTGGGGTTGGAGCCAGCCGAGTTAGAGATATGTTTAAAGAAGCCAAAAGAAATGCACCTTGTTTAATATTTATTGATGAAATAGATGCTGTTGGTCGTCAAAGAGGTACTGGTCTTGGTGGTGGCCACGATGAAAGAGAACAAACTCTAAATCAATTATTAACTGAAATGGATGGTTTTGGTGAAAATGAAGGAATAATTATTATTGCTGCGACGAATAGACCTGATGTATTAGACCCAGCTTTACTTCGTCCAGGTCGTTTTGATCGTCAAGTTACAGTAAGCTTACCTGATTCTAAAGAAAGAGAACAAATTTTAACAGTTCATGCTAAAAATAAGGTATTAGCTAAAGATGTTAATTTAGAAAATTTAAGCTTAAGAACTCCTGGTTTTTCAGGAGCAGATTTGGAAAACTTACTTAATGAAGCTGCTTTGTTAGCCGTTAGACGGAATAAAAATGCCATAACTATGGATGAAATTGACGAAGCAACGGATAGAGTTTTATTAGGACCTGCAAAAACTACTCGGAAAATAACTGATAAAGAAAAGAAATTAGTTAGTATTCATGAAGCAGGACATGCTGTTATTGGTTTAAAATTAAAGGACGCCCAAGAAGTTCATAAAATAACTATTATTCCAAGAGGAATGGCCGGCGGTTATACAATGATGTTACCTAAAGAAGAAAAAATGGCTGTTTTAACAAAATCAGAATTACTTGCTCAAATAACTGGTTTATTAGGTGGCCGGGTTAGTGAAGAAATGTTTTTAAAAGAAATTTCTACCGGAGCTAGTGATGATATTAAGAAAGCTACCAGAATAGCTCGGAGTATGGTTACAGAATATGGTATGAGTGACTTAGGCCCTGTTCAATATGAAGAAAAACAAGAAGGTGTTTTCTTAGGTAGAGATTATTCAAAATCTAAAAACTTTAGTGATCAAGTTGCTTTGGAAATTGATGAACAAACTAGAAATATAATTGAAAAATGTTATAAAGATGCTAAAAAAATTATTAGTGAAAATAAAGATTTAATTATGAAATTAAGTGATGCCTTAATTAAATATGAAACAATTACGAAAGAACAAATAGAAGCAATTGTTAATAACGAACCATATGAAAATGTTGATGATACAGAAGAATCAACAAAGAAAAAGAATAATGAAGAATAGGAGGTATTTATATTGGAAACTGTTTTATTAGTTATTTCAATCCTTTTAATTGCTATAGTTTTATTACAAGGTAATAAAGCTAGTGATGCTGGAGCAATGTTTTCCGGAGGAAACGAAGCTTTATTTCAAAATATGAAGGAAAGAGGATTAGAATTATTTATTAGTCGAGCAACTTTAGTTTTAGGATTAGTATTCTTTATTATTTCCTTAATCCTATTCTTATATTAAAATAAAAAAAGTTTTACATTAATTTGTAAAATTTTTTTTAAAATTTATATTATATAACTTTGGATACAATATCTTGATAATAAAAAATATTTTTTGTATAATTAATATGTAAGTGTTACCAGGAGGTAGCACCTACTACGCAAGTGCTCCTACTTATGGGGAGCTTTTTTTATTTTGCCCTAGCTCTAAGACTAGAAGCAAGATAATTAATTTCAGAAAAAAATCATCCATTAAAACCACCACCTTTAATCAAGTTTTAAGTAACAAACCCAAAACCCCCTTAAAGAATAATAGTAAATGCTTCCCATAAAAACTGATAACGGTTATCTATTATAAATTTAAATTATATTTTTTTATAGATTTTTTGTACGACAAAATATGTCAAATTTTTTTAATTGAAAAACAAACCCTTGATATATATATATATATAGTAAAATAGGGAAAAGTAGAGTATTTGATAAAGGATGATGATATATATGAAGGGTAAGAAAAAATCATTAATATTATTAATTGTTGGGATATTTGTTATATTAGTAGTTGTAATTGGAGCAACCTATGCTTATTTTCAAAGTGTAAATGGTAATACCACAATAGCAAATATAAATACTACAACCGGAACTGTAGATAGTTTATCTTTTATTGGTGGAAATGATATAACTCTTGAAGTAAAACCAGAAGAATTTAAATTAGGTGATAATAACCAAGAAGGAACAACAAATGTAAGTGCTACATTAATAGCGAATAATACAACTAATGAAACAGAAGATTATAAATATAATATATATTTAGAAATAATAGAAAATAATTTAGAATATTCTTCTTATAAAACCGATAATGATCCAATAGTATTTTTAAAAGAATATGATAAAACATTAGGAAATAATGTCGATTATAATGGACTAACTTTAGGATATGAGGCTATACCTGAATTATTTTTAACAGTAAAAGGACCAAATGGTTATGAAGGAAATATAGAAGGATTAAATAAAGCAACATTAAAAGATACAAATGATAGTTATGATATAACAGAGTTAAGAGAAGGAATATATCCTATAGTAGAAGATTATGTAATAAAAGTAAATAAAGAAAATCATGATTTAGAAAAAGAAAATACAAAAACCGATAAATGGGAAATAACAATAACATTTAAGAACTTAGAAACAAATCAAGAATTAAATACAGGGAAAAGTTTTAAAGGAAGAATAAGAATTCAAGAAAAGAAAATAGCCAATGATTTAATGGATGTATGTAATGAAGGGGAAGAACTAGCTGAATGTATAAAGAAGTTACATGATGAAAGTGAATATGGAGCAAGTAATCTAATCTATCATGATGGAAAAGCAGATTATGAAGGAGAACTAAATGCAAATTTAGAAGCAAATGATAAAAGTTATAGATATACAGGCTCATTCGAAAAAGTAAATAATTACATATGTTTAGGAACAACATGCTCTGATAATCCAAAAGCCCCAGGCTATAATAATTTATATCGAATAATCGGAACATTTGATAGTGATGGAATAAAAGTAGTAAAAGCGGATTATGCAAATAAAGAATTATTAGGAGCTGGAGCAACCTCTTATAGTGGAAATTACTCAGAAGCTAATTCGGAAATTTATGGTTCATCTTCAGGGTATACTTATCAATCATCAACAGGGACTCTTGAAGAAAAAGATGGATTTACGCATAGATATAAAGGCTTATTAAACCATGTAGATAAATACAGATGGCAAGAAAACGGAAATGAAGAAACAATAGCCAATTGGGAAACCTCATTATTAAATAAAATCCATTTAAATAAAAAGTATATAAGTACAATAGATGGAACATATCGAGAATTAATACTGGAACATAATTGGATATGGGGAAATGAAAAAGCAACATGGGGAAATATAGGAGGAACAAATGCAAAAACAGTATATGATAATGAAGTAGGAAGTTTAATTAGTAATTCCAAAACCGATCCTGAAAAGATAGGATTATTATATGCAAGTGATTATTTATATGGAGCAGCACCAAGAAATTGGAATAAAAAAACACATGGTGGTGAATTGAATTTTAATGAGACTAATGGAATAACAGATAAATTTAAAAATCCAACTGTTAGTTTTCCAAGGTATGAAATAGATAATGATTATCGCTCGGCAACTGATAGTAACTGGTTATACTTGGGCTTATGGGAATGGTTAATAACTATAAACACTGCACGTATTTATACTACATTCAGTGTTGGCGCCTTTGGTAATGGCTTTGTTGACTTCGTTGGCACACGTATGAGTGTAATCAGACCAACCTTTTATTTAAATAATGATGTTCAATTAGGTGGTGGAACAGGTACAATTAATAATCCATATACCTTAGTTGTTAGTGATTAATATATAAAAGTATTTGAATATTAGAAGTTTAAATACTTTTTGTTTGTAAAATTTTGTTTAAAACTAATGACTTTTTGTTAGAAATTTGGTACACTTTAATTGTGATAGATATGAAAAATAGAAATGGGTTTACGTTAATTGAATTATTAGTAACAATAGCTTTAATTGCCACTTTGAGTATAGTTGTTGGAGTAAGTGTAAATAATCTTTTAGAAGATCAAAATCATAAAGATTATGATGCTTTCAAAAAAGATGTAGAAGATGCTGCTTGTGTTTTTGTTCAAAGTGAAAGTCGTACCAGTGAAACTTGTCCTAAGGGTGGGGATAGTTGTCATATCATGTTTAGTGATTTAATTAAATATGGTTTAATTAGAAAGACTATGCAAAATCCGATGACGGATGAAGCTGTTATTGATGATACGGAAAGCTATATTGATGTTACGTATATAAATGGAGAAAAATATTGTAAACTTGTAGATAATAAATGTACGGATGAATATTGTCAAGAATAGAGGATTTATGAAAGAACAAATATTAGAAGTTTTAAAAGATGAAACTAAAGCTTTAGATATAATTAGTATTAATGATTTATTAGGATTAAAATCGGTATCTGAATTACAAGATTTAGAACGTAATATTAAAGATTTAATTAGTGATGGATTATTACATGAAACAAGAAAAAATACATATATATTAATTAAAAATTGTAAAACTTTGAAAACAGGTGTTATTAGTGTTAATAAAAATGGCAATGCATTTTTATTAGTGGAAGGACCTGATATTTTTATTGCTAAAGAAAACCTAAATGGAGCTATAAATGGCGATATGGTGGAAATAGACACTATTAGATATGCTAATAGTATTGAAGGAAAAGTAATTAAAATATTAAAACGAAATTTAAATAATATCGTTGGCGAAATAATTAATAATAATGGAAAGTTAGGTTTTAAAGCGGACGATGACAAATTAAATATTAAATTGAAAATTGATTATGATAGTTTAAAACAATGTGTAGAAGGACATAAAGTACTTCTTAAAATAATAAAAGAAATAGAACCTAATTTTTATTTAGCTAAAGTTGATAAAATAATTGGTCATAAAAATGATCCGGGGGTAGATATTATATCTATTGCTTTAAGGCATAATATTAAAATTGATTTTAGTGAAGAAACAATTAAAGAATTAGAATATATTCCAAATGTTGTTAAGGAAGAAGATTTAAAAGATCGAAAAGATTTAACTAATGAAGTTATTTTTACAATTGATGGTGATGATACTAAAGATATTGATGATGCAATAAGTATTAAATATGAAAATGGTAATTATATTTTAGGAGTTCATATAGCTGATGTCAGTAATTATGTTAAAGTGGGGTCTTCTTTGTATGAAGATGCCTTTATGCGAGGAACGTCATCTTATCTTGCTGATACAGTTATTCCTATGTTACCGCATCAATTATCTAATGGAATTTGTAGTTTAAATGAAGGAGAAATTAGATTAACTTTAAGTTGTGTTATGACTATAAATGAAAAGGGGAAAGTTATTGATTATGATATATTCCCTTCTTATATAAAATCAAATAAAAAGATGACTTATAAAAATGTTAATAAAATATTAGAACACGATGAAGTTCCTGAAGGTTATGAAAATTTTGTTGCTGATTTAAAATTAATGGCTAATTTAGCGAATATATTAAGAAAAGAAAAAGTAAGTCGGGGATATATTGATTTTGAAATAGATGAAGCTAAAGTTATTCAAGATGAAACGGGAAAAGCTATAGATATAGTTAAAAGAACTCGGGGCGTTGGGGAAAAATTAATAGAAGACTTTATGATCGTGGCCAATGAAACCGTAGCAACTCATATAAGTAATATGGATTTACCATTTATCTATCGGGTTCATGATATTCCTAGCAGTGAAAAAATTGAAGATTTTGTTAATTTAGTAAAACAAATGGGTTATAAATTAAATACTAATTTAAATAAAATAACTCCCTTAACTATGCAAAGTGTTTTAAAAGAATTAAAAGGAAAAAAAGAATTTCCAATTCTTTCGAGTACTCTTTTAAGAAGTATGAAAAAAGCTAAATATAGTACAAATAATATTCATCATTTTGGGTTAGCTAGCAATTGTTATACGCATTTTACTTCGCCAATTAGACGGTTCCCCGATTTAACAGTTCATCGGCTACTTAGAACATATTGTTTTTTACATAAAATGGATATGGATACCATAAACTTTAATAGTAAATATTTAATTGATGTTGCCGAAAATTCTAGTGAAACGGAAGTAAATGCCGTAGAAGCTGAAAGAGATGTATTAGATATGAAAATGGCTGAATATATGATGGATCATATAGGTGAAGTTTATGAAGGTACTATAAGTGGTGTTGTAAATTTTGGCTTTTTTGTAGAACTTCCTAATTTAATTGAAGGTTTAGTACATGTTAGTTCTTTAGATGGATTTTATAATTATGTACCTGAAATGTTATCTTTAGTTAATAGTGATAAAAAAATAGTTTATCGTTTAGGAGATAAAGTTAAAATAATTGTAACTAATGCCTCTAAAGAGAATGGAACAATTGATTTTGAAATATATAAGGATGATAATGATGGAAATCAAGAATAAAAAAGCTTATTATAATTATTTTGTTTTAAAAGAAATAGAAGCCGGAATTGCTCTAAAAGGAAGCGAAATAAAATCTATCCGTAAAGGTAGTGTTAATATTAAAGATAGTTATATAAGAATTAAAAATAATGAAGTATATTTAATTAATACTTATATTGAAAAATATGAACAAAGTAATAATTTTAATCATGATGTAACAAGAGAAAGAAAATTGTTATTACATAAAAGAGAAATTAAGAAATTATATGAACAAGTAAAACAAGAAGGCGTTACGTTAATACCTTTAAAAATATATTTAAAAAATAATGTTGCTAAAGTATTAATTGGGGTATGTAAAGGTAAAAAATTATACGATAAAAGAGAAAGTATTAAAAAAAGAGATTTAGAAAGAATAAAGGAGTAAGATGAGTAAGTTAAAAGTTAGAACTAAAAAACGAAAAAAATTTAAACCTTTTATAATTCTTATTCTAATTGGATTAATAATTGGTGGAGGATATTATTTAAAAAAGAATAATACTTTAGAAAAATATTTTAATATAGAAGAAAATAAAAGTAATGGAGTAATGAAAGAAGAAGAAAGTCCCAAATTAAAAATTGTGGATTTAAATTCTAAAAGTAGACCTATTGCAGTTATGATAAATAATATTAATGTAGCAAGACCTTATCAAAGTGGATTACAAAATGCTTATATAGTGTATGAAATTATTGCCGAAGGAGGAATAACTCGATTATTAGCTTTATTTAAAGACCAAAATTTAGAAAAAATAGGAACTGTTAGAAGCTCTAGACATTATTATTTAGATTATGTTTTGGAAAATGATGCGATTTATGTGCATTGGGGTTGGTCGCCTCAAGCCGAAAGTGACATTAAAAGTTTAAAAATAAATAATATTAATGGTTTAAAATATAGCACTAAATATTTTTGGAAAGATACAAAATTAAATGTTTCTAGTGAGCATACGGCTTATACTAGTAGTTCTCTAATAAACAATGCTATCGCGGATTTAAAATATAATAAAGAGACTAATAAAGGATTATTATTTAACTATTCACCAGAAGAGATAAATTTAGAAAATAAGGAAAATGCGCAATTAGCAAATAGTGTTGAAATAGTTTATTCTAGTTCTAATACGACAAGTTATGAATATAATTCGGAAACTAAAACATATTATCGGAGTGTAAATGGCAAAAAACATGTTGATTATGATACTAAAGAACAATATAATTTTAAAAATATAATTGTCTATCAATTAGAAAATATAACGATCGCGGGAGATGAAAAAGGACGTCAGGAATTAAAAAATATTGGTACTGGAACGGGTTATTATATTACTAATGGTTATGCTATACCTATAAAATGGGAAAAGACTTCTCGAAGTAGTAAAACAAAATATACCTATATGGATGGTACGGAAATAACCTTAAATGATGGAAATACATTTATTCAAATACAACCTAAGGGTAAGAGTTTGAATATAAGTTAAAAAAATATAATAGAATGAAAAAGGAGGAATAATTAATGGAAAGTATATTGAATTTTTTGGAACAAAATTATTTATGGTTTTTAATGGCAACAGGTGTTATTATCTTAGGTTTAGTGGGTTATTATGTTGATGTAAAAAAGGATGCTGAAGATAGTCCTTTTAAAAAGAAAAAGAAAGTCAAAGTGGAAATGGCTCCCGATGAACCAATGGAAAATATTGAAGTAAAAGAAGGAGCTAATATTAGCTTAAATGAAATGATTAATAATAGTGTTAAGAAATAAGTTCCGGACTTATTTTTTTTCTATCTTTCTATTTTAGAAAATCTTTGATATAATTATTTCGCAAGGTAAAAAGGATGGTGTTTAAATGGATTTATCTAATTGGTGGAATATTATCACTAAAATAATCGATATATGTTTTGTTTGGCTTGCGTTTTATTATATATTAAAAAATGTTAAAAATAATATAAAAATGGTTCTTATAGTTAAAGGAGTATTAGTAATATTAGTAGTTAAATTACTAAGTGATTTATTAAATTTATATACAGTAGGAGTAATTTTAGAATATGCTATTCAATGGGGACCTTTGGCGATAATTGTTATATTTCAACCCGAGATTCGAAGTGTTTTAGAAAGTTTAGGCAGAACTCAATTATTAGGTCGGCATAAAGTTTTAACGGTTGATGAAAGAGAAAAAGTTGTTTATGAAATAATGCGAAGTGTTGATTATTTAAGAAAAAATCGTTTTGGAGCTTTAATTGTTATTGAACGGGAAATTTCTTTAGAAGAATATATTAATACTTCAACTAAAATATATGCAGATATATCTGATTCTTTATTAGAAACAATTTTCTTTCCAAATTCGCCACTTCATGACGGAGGCGTTATTATTCAAGGGGATAGAATAACTTGCGCGGGTAGTGTATTTAAAACTAGTATGAATCCTAATCTTTCTAAAAGGTTAGGAACCCGGCACCGGGCGGCTTTAGGTATTGCTGAAGAAAGTGATGCAATAGCCTTGGTTGTAAGTGAAGAAACCGGACGTTTAAGTATTGCTATGGATGGTAATCTCCATTATAATCTAGAACCTGATGAATTTAGAATGATGTTAATGGAAGGTTTACAACCAAAACGCGAAGTATTCTTCGAAGCTGATGAATCTGAAGAAAGCGAGGAAGATAAAAATGCGTAAATTATTAAAAAAGATTTATAATTTTATAGATCAAAAGATAGTTGTACCTATAAGTAGGGGATTATATTTTCTATCCAAGAAAATTAAGAAAAATCAAGGCAAATTAGATAAAATTTTGAATAGACCGCATTTTTTAATTTATTTATCTTTAGTAATTGCTATAGTTATGTTTTTATTAATTGATTCTAAAGTTATTACTTTAGTGGAAACAGAAGCGGAAGTAATAACTAATGTTCCTGTTAAAGTAAAATATAATGCGGAAGCTTATGTAATTGAAGGAGTTCCAAGTACCGTTGATATAACTATTTCGGGAAGAAAAAGTGATATTTATTTAGCTAAACAATTGGGAGAATATGAAGTAATATTAGATTTATCTGATTATGTAGCTAGTAGTGGAACACATAAAGTGTATTTTACTTATTCTAAATCTATTAATAGTTTAGCTTATAAATTAGACCCTTCTTATGTACAAGTATCAATTAAAAATAAAGAAAGTAGTGTTTTTCCTTTAAGTTATGATTTACTTAATATTGATGAGTTAAATAGTAAATTAAGTGTTAAAAGTGTTAATTTAAGTAAAAATGAAGTAGTTGTAAAAGGTAGTGAAGAAGCCTTAGAACAAATAGCTACCGTAAAAGCTTTAATTGATTTAAAGGAACAAAACTTTAAAGAAGCTGGAACATTTGATATTGAAAATGTTAAGCTTGTTGCTTATGATTCTAATGGGGTAAAATTAAATAATGTGGAAATAGTTCCCGAAGTTACAAGTGCAACATTAGTAATTGAAAGTTACTCGAAAACGGTAAATTTAAAAGTTCAAACAACTGGTAGTTTAGTGGCAGGAAAAGCTATTGCGTCATTATTAATTGATGGTAGTGATAAAAAGACAATTACTATATATGGTGAAAAAGATGCCATTGATAATATTGAAAGTGTACCAGTTACAATAGATATAAATGGTGAAGGAAAAGAAAATACAAAAACTTATGATGTATCAATAACTAAGCCAAATGGAGTTCGGGAAATGAGTAGTCGAAGTGTTAAAATAACTTTAACATTTGGTGAAGCTAAACAAAAAACTATCGATTTAGATTTAACGAAAACTCATCCTGAAAACTTAGGAGAAGGTTTAGTGGCAACTCAAATGCCAGGACAAGCAATTACCGTTCAAGTTATTGGTGTTGCTAGTGTTGTAGAAAATATTACCAGTGAATCTATCATTCCAACTGTTGATTTAAATGGTTTAGGCGTTGGTGAACACGATGTTGATATTAAGATTGATAATGACGATCCAATGTTAAACTTTGTTGTTTCCAGCAAGTTAAAAGTAAAAATTACTAATTAAAAAAAAGATTAGAAACGTTTGTTTCTAACCTTTTTTATGTGTGTCGTGCATGACATTTAGCTAGAGGGTGAAAGTCCCTTATACGCGTAGGTATCGACGAAGTATTAGAGAAGCG
>CANRAL010000019.1:0-25000 GCA_947628585.1 uncultured Bacilli bacterium
CTATTTTTACTTTTTTACTTCTTTTTTAGGTTATTTTAATTTTTAAATCATTGGTGATTATATTGTTTAAATTAACACCTAATCCATCATGATAATATATACCATTTGCTCCATCTGTTGTATATAATGATTTAATATACTCAGCACCATTGTTTATTGTGGTTCCATTTACCGATTTTACTAAGGATACATTACCATTTCTATCCGTTGCTGTTACATCTACTGTATATGTTGTTCCTAATCCTAAACTATTAAAAGTACATGTAGCATTCAGTGCATTATTATTTACTAATGTGGCATTTATTGGCCCTTGGATAACTTTCGTTCCTTGTTTTAAGGTACAACTATACCCTGTTATATCATTATCTGTTTTACTTCCTGTTATATTAAACGTTAAACTATTTATTGTTCTATTTCCTACTGTTACATTACTTACTACTGGTAATCTATCTAATACTATTGTTGCTGTATATGGTAATGATTCTCTATTATTACTATCTATTACTAATACTTTTATTGGTTTACTTGCTCCTTCTGTTAATCCTGTGAAACTATGTTTATTACTATTTGCTGTACTCGCTGCTTTCTTTACCCAACTACTTCCATTATCCATACTATACCAATATTCTTTTATACTTCCATCATGGGGTGTTGCTGTTACTTCGATATTTATGGTACTAGCATTCTTACTTGTTACTACACTTATCTCTGGTACTTGATAGGCATCAGTTGTTATATTCACAGGATAGGCTTCTCCTTCTTTTCCTTTACTATCTACTGCTTTTACATATACTATATATTCGGTACTTTCACTTAATCCATTTTTACTATAACTTTTTCCTCCTGTTACCCAGTCTTCAATAGTTGTACCATTTATATCAGTTAACTTATATTTATGACTTGCTATAGGATTTGTTCCATCTTGTTCTTCTTCTATTTCAATACTTATACTTCCCCAGGTATGACTTTCTTTTACTTTATTTATTTGCCCTAATTTATAGTTTTCCGTTTTCCTTTTCTCACTATGAATACTTGATTTATATTCATTATCATCTTTTACATATATTTCTATTTCATATTCATTTGTATATTCTAATCCTTCATATGTATGACTACTTCCATCTATTACATATCTTTCTTCATTATTTTGTTCTTCTGTTGGAATATTTATTCCATAATAATAGGTTAAGGTTTTTCCATCTCTTACTTCTCCTATTACATTTGCTGTTATCTTACATTTTAAAGTTTCTTTATCACAACTTTCTTCATATGTTACACTAGTTATTATTGGTTCTTTATATTCATCTGTTACTACTTCTTTCGTTTTTTCAACACTTTCTATTCCTTCTTCATCTTCTACATATGCATATACTAAATATTTGGTATTTGCACTTAACCCATCAAACTCATAATAATTGTCTTCAGTTTCTTGATAGTCTAAGTCACTTAGTCTTATCTTTTCTTCATCTTCTTTTTTTATAGCAAAATAATATTTACTTATCTCTTTTGTTCCTTCAGTTACATTTACACTGGCTTCTATTTTATCATAACCGGTACTTTCTGCTACTACTTCTGTTATTTCCCTTGTTTTATATGTTGGTATTTTTTCTTTAGTCATCCATATTTGACCTTCAAATGTTTTATTTGTATTTTTATTTTGATCACTTGCTAAATTTACTAATTCTATTTCTATTTTCCAATTATGGATTTCCTCTCCATCTACTGTATCTATTGCTATATCACTTTCTATTAAAAATGAATCTTTTCTGGTTGTTATATCAAAGCCACTTACATCATTTGGATTTTTTTCATCTTTTTCATGATATACTAATCCTTCTATCTTTGTTACTTCTATTCCCTTTTCATCATATATTCTTAATAATAATTCTGGTTTTTTATCATCTGTTGTATATACAAAATCATTTTTAGTTATTACTAAAAACATATTATAAGACATATGAGCTTCATGAGTGGTATTATTAGCTATTAAATGAGCATTTATATTTGTATCTTTCTTTATATTTCCCATATTCTTACCAAAGTTTTTTTCACTTGCTTCAATTGTAAGAGGTTCTCCAGCATAAAAAGTTAAGGTATCGACACTACCAGTTGTCGCACTCATATTTCCTGTTGTGGTATTTCCATTTACATTTTGAAAATAAGCAAAAGTAGCACCTATTCCGATTACTAATAACAATAGTATTCCTATTATTAATATTTTCTTTTTATCTTTCATAAAAACCACACATTCCTTTCACTTCGTTCAAGGCACACATAGTCTTGAAAAGATTATTTTTCAGACTATACCTCTTTTCATTATTATGTTCAATATTCTTAATATTAGTGTACATCTACATAGATGTAGTTTACAATTAATACTTTCTAAGTTGACATATTATTATCTTTATCCTAAAGTCCATTTTACTATATATATATATATATCAAGCGTTCGTTTTTAAAAAAAATAAAACTTTACATTTCGTAAAGTTCCTAATAACATTCTTTATTATCACAATTTTCTTTTTCTTCTTCAAATTCAATTGTAGAATGGTTAATATTTAATTCTTTTAATTTATTTTTAATAATTAATTTTAATTTTGAATCATATTTTTTAACGACAATATGCATAGTAGCATAATTATTTATTCCATCAATACTTCTTACATGAATGTGATGAACATCGATTACGCCTTTAATATTTAATAAATCTTTTTTTAAAGTTTTAATATTTATATCATTAGGGGTTTTTTCTAAAAAAATATTTAATATTTCTTTAAAATTATTTAAAGCACTAAATAAAATAAATAAAGCCACCATTATTGATAATAGAGCATCAATAATGGTAATGTTAGTAAATTTAATTAAAATTGAACCAATTAAAACTACAACCCAACCTAAAACATCTTCTAACATATGAAGATTAACTGATTTTTCGTTTAATGAGTGATGGTCTTTAGTGCAATATGAGGCAATTAAATTTACTATGACTCCAAATAAAGCAATTAATATCATTCCGTTATAGTTTAATGCTATGGGATTAATTATTCTTTTAATGGCTTCAATTATAACAAATATGGAACCAATTATTAATATTAAAGTTGTTATAATACTTCCCATAACTGAATATTTTACATAACCATAAGTATATTTATAATTAGCCTTTTGTTTACTCTTTCTTTCTAATATAAAAGATAAACCAATACTCAAGGAATCACCAAAATCATGAACAGAATCGGATAAAATAGCTATACTACCTGTAAATAAACCCCCAATTAATTCTATTAAAGAAAATATTAAATTAAGAATAAAAGCTATAAATATATTTTTTTCAGTTTTCATTTGCATCTCCTATAACTTGTCTTTTAATTAATTTAGCATGAACCACTAATTTATCTGTCTTATTAAAACAAGTAGATAAAGTTAAAATTTTATCATTAGTATCGATAGTATAATTAAATTTTAATTTACTTCGACTTGTAATTGTATCTAAAAATCTTTGATAGGATTCATTAGAAGCAAAATTACTAGTTAAATAATAAGTTTCTGTTGGTAAATCATAAACACTAAAAATTTGCCATAAAGTACTATAATGTTCACTTACTAAATTAATTGTATAAACATCAGTATTTTCATACCAATTACTATCAAATATATATTTTAAAGGTCCAAACATAGTTTTATTTATTCGTCCATGAGCATATATAATCGTATTATTTTGCAAATTATCAATATCATTTCGATAATCCATAAATACCCAACCACTACTATTATTATTTTTATTAAAATCATGTTTTAAATAATAATCATTATCGGTAGTTTGTACAACTGGATAATTAATACTCATACCATTAACTCTTAATAATCCAACTGTATCATTATTTAATTCTTTTATTTTAGAAAAATCAACTTTTAATAAGGGTAATCTAACATAGGTCCAATAATCATTCAATTCATTATTATCAGTTGGCGGATTATAATATTCAACATCTGATGAATTACCCATTTCTTCAATTAAAGTTAATTCATTAATTTGTTCAATTTGTTTATCAATAGAAATATTTTCTAATATCCAAATATTTATTTTATAAATAGATAAACCCATTCCTAAAAAAGCTCCTATTAAAACAAGGATTATTATACATTTTTTTTTATAATGTTTTTTTCGTCTTACTATATATTGCTTTTTTTTCATAAATAAAACTACCTTTACTATAACAATAGTATATCACAGATAAAATAAATCATATAAAAAAAGATATTAGAAAAGGTACTCTAATATCTATTAATTTATTTTTTTAAAGCTCTAAAAGTAATAAAACCTAATGAAGTTAAAGAAGCTAAAGCTAATAGAATATAACAAATAAATAAATCATATGTCCCAGGGTTATTATTGGGAGTTTCATCATTTTTATCTGAAACTGTTGGAATCAATTTTAAGCCACTAATAGCTTTTTTTAAAGTTTTAACAGCATTATCTATTTTTTCTTGTTCATTACTTTTTAAATCTTTAGCTATTTTTTTGGCTTCTTCTATCGCATTTTGTAAATTTTTTAAACTTACTTCAGTATATTTGCCGGTTTCTTTTACTTTATTTTCGGCTTCTTCTAAAACCGCATTATATTCTTCATAATCAGCATCTGTTACTACTTCGCCTTCTGCAGTTATTTCATATTTTTCTTCATCCATATATTTTTTTATTTCAGTTTGTCGTTCAGGATCAGTTGAAAATTTTCCTCCAGTTATTATAATATCTTTATTATCTCCACTGGCTTTAGCATGAAATATTTTGCTTTCTACAGAAAATTCTCCACCCTTTATTTCTAATTTAGGATTTGTATTATCATCATTAGTAATTAAAGAATTATGATTTGATCCTGTTTGATTAAATAAACCATCTTCAATTGTCATATCTTTAGCATTTAAAATAACCGAATGGTCGCCACCTTGAGTTAATGTTCCACCCTTAATAGTAGCAACTCCTTTATTAACTATTCCCCAACTTCCGTTGCCAATAGTTTTAATTGTTCCTCCTTCAATAATTAAATTAGCATTTTCTAAATTTTCAATTCCTGTTCCTTTAGGATTAGAATTAATTGTAGAGGAACCTTTATTTACTTCAATTGTTCCACTTTGAAAAATTAATGTTCCTTTATTTTGAATTAAATCAGGATAATAATTGCTAGTAGCAACTGTTTCATCTTTATAAGTTATTTTACCATTGGTTTTACTATCCATTATTGTTAACTTTGCTCCACTTTCAACGACAATTGCTGATGAATGAATATCATAGTTAGTCCAAGTATAACCAAATAGGTCAATTATTACTGTTTCCCCAGCAATAATTGTTAAATCTTCATCACATGGTCCTATTAAAGTTAATTTATATTCATGATTATTACTACCAATTTCTTCAACAGTTACATTACTTCCTTCATAACCAATAGTTCCTTCACTACCTGAACCAGTACCTACGATTTTAACGGCATTTACATTAGCAATTAATCCTAAAGAGCTTACAGCTAAAGCAGTTAAACCAATTATTTTATTTTTCATTTATTATCCTTTCTAGAATTTTAATTATTTTAAATATTTTTTAACAACGTATCCTAAAGAACCGACTGAAGTTGCTCCTAATAAGAAATATCCTAAAATTCCATCAAAAGTATTTGGATTCTTAACTGGTGTATCATCTACTGGTTTCTTTTCGTCTTCCCCAGATTCTTCTTTGTCATCATTATCTGGATTTGGTTTTACTTCTTCTTTAACAAAAGTTACACTAACCTTTACATCACCAGCGGGCATTACAAAACTGTTACCATTTACAGGAATTTCATCCGTACCTTTCATAACTTTTATTGTTGCAACTTTATATCCAGTATTAGCTTTTATCGTAATTTCAACAACTTCGCCTTCTACAGCATTTTCATTAACAGTAAATTCACCATTTTCTGTTGTTTCTTTAGAAATATTATATAATGTTCCAATTTTACCACTTACAGATTGTTCTTTTCCAGCTACTAAATATTTAGCATCTACCGAATTAGCAAAATTTCCACCTTTTATAAAACCTTCATTACTTTCAGCAATACCATAAACATCGATATCTCCTTTAGCAGCTATTCCTTCAAAAGTACCATCTTCAATGTTAAGGCTTAATTTACTATTATTTCCGTTATTAGCAGGAGCTGATAATGCAGCACCATGAGAACTTTTTACAATTCCTCCGGTTACATTTACACTCATATTTTCACTTGTTGGTTCTAAATATATAGCTGCTCCATTACTATAAACTTTGAAGTTATTTGATCCGACAAATTCATCAGTATCTCCTTCTTTAGTTGATTCAACATAAGCACCAGGCATAACTTTTAAATCACCACGAGTCATAGCTATAGAAGAACAACCACCAATTACACTACCTTCAACTGTAACTGTTCCTTTAGACATTTGTAAAATACCAGCACCATTAACACTTGTAGCTTTCGCACCTTCTTTAATATTAATATTAAATGTTAAATTACTACCAGCATATGCTCCATTTATGCCAGCAAAAGCACTTTCGGTTCCTAAATTTTCGGCAGTACCATAAAGATTTAAAGTATAAGTATTGGCTTCTGTAGTACTACCCCAAGCAATAATCGCCGCATTGTCATAGGCACTAACTATACTTTGGGCATCAACATTTAATGTTCCGTTACTTTCATATAAATTAATACCCGTTCCTTTTAAAGCTTTTACTTTTACATTTTCTAAATCTAATGAAGCATTATTTCTTACTAAAATAGCAGTTGGATTTTCTTGATTAGCTTCGTAATTTACACTACCATTTTTTAAAGTTGTCGTACCTTTTACATCAATTCCAAATCGAGTACTGGCATTACTAGGAAAATTAATAGTCTTATTTCCTAAATCAATAGTTACTTCTTTAGTAATAGTAATAGCACTATCAGAAGTAACATTATCAGTTAATAATATTGTTCCTTTATTTGCTACCTCATCTAAAGCACTAGTTAAAGTATCATAGCATGTTTCTCCAATCATGGCTTGATGGGTCAAACCACAATCCACACTTGCAGCTTTTACGTTAGGCATTGCCATCAACCCTAAACATAAAGCAATTGTTCCTAAAGTTTTCTTTTTCATTTTATTCACCTTTTATTCCTTTACATTTTCATAGTATCAGATAAAGTAAATAATGAAAAGTATAAATTGTAAATTTTTTGTATACTTTACAAAAAGTTATTAAAAAGAAAAACGGGAACCCCGTTTATTTTAACAAATCATTTACAAATTTTATATATTCTTTAACTACATCACTAGTTTTATTTTCATAAATAGTATCAATAGCTAAGGAAATATTATCCGTTATTATATTATCAACATTTAATTCAACCATTTTAGTTATACTTTCTTTCGTATTTACCGTCCAAGCATAGACTTCCTTACCTGCGTTATGAATATTTTTAACTAACGTTTTAGTAATACTAGAGGCCTCAATACTAAAACTATCGGCATCCTTAAGACTTAATATATCGCCATAAGCTAAACTCATAACATAAACGGTTTTTATTTCTTTATCATATTTTTTGACATTTTCTAAAACTTCATAAACTTGGGAAGTAACAACAGCATTATCTTTAAAATTATATTTATTAATTAAATCAACAACCTTTTTCTCAAAATCTATTTCTTTTCCTGTAGGTTTTAATTCAATATTAAGTTTAATATTATTTTCTAAAGCATATTTTATAACATCTTCTAGTAAAGGAATCCTTTCATCCTTAAACTTAGGATCAAAGAAACTTCCAGCATCTAAAGTTGCTATTTCAGCATAATCTAAATCTAAAGTGTTTTTATTAATTCCCGTAGTTCTTTTTAAATTAGTATCATGCATTACTACTATTTGTTGATCTTTAGTTTGTTGCACATCTAATTCAATCCAATTGGCATTTAACTCTTTTGCCCCTTGAAAAGCAGCCATCGTATTTTCGGGATACATAACCGATGCTCCCCTATGAGCAGTAACTTCCATATTTTTTAAATATTCAATATTGAAATTTAATTTATTATTTCCTAATAAATAAGTAAATAAACTAGCACTTATTATAACCATTACAATAACTACATAAATTAAACCTTTATATTTACTTTTCTTTATAATTTCATTTTTTACCACAATATGTTTTACTTTTTCTTTATTAGTTTCTTTATGTTTATAATACAAAATACTTATAATAGCATAACTAATAGGATTAGCTAAAAGAATCATTACAATAAAGGATATAGCAATTAATAACCAAATAATCGTAATTGTTAAATTACCAAAAATATTAGTTTTACTAAATAATTTACTTAAAAGAATTATAATAAATATTCCTAATAAAATAAAAATAACATAAATAAATACTATACCTAATTCAATAACTAATATTCGTAATAAATCTTTTATTTTATTATTTTTACTTAATTTAGCACTTTTTTTACGAGCTACTTTAAAAGAACAGTCTTCTAATACAAAATAATGTAAAGCATATAACCATCTAAACAAAGTAATCATTAAAATAATTGAAAAAATAATATAGACTATTACTAAAACATTATTTTTAACAATAAAATCCATAATAAATTCGGGAATTTTAATGGTCGAAATTAAACTTGAAGTTAAACCTAAATTAACAAATGGAATTAAAAAAATTATTAAAAATACTATAGAAATATTTTTTAATTTAAATACTTTTAGAGATTTACTTAAAGCAAGACTAAAAGCTTCTTTAACTGAAATTTTCTTTTTGGTAGCCGAAGCATCATTAATAATTATTATCGTACTAATATCAATTAAAGTATAAAAAGTTAGTACCATAATTAAAATTAAAAGAAAAATAATGGTTAAAGGATTAGTTAAAAAAGAAAAAACATTTTCTAAAGTAAGGTAATTATATCCTGTTACCTTAGTAATTAATTTAAATAAAGTTAAAAATAAAGGAACAAAAATAATTGTTGTTAAAAGTTTATACAATAACTCAAAGCTAATTAAAGTTTTAAAATTATAACCAATTATATTTTTAATATTTTTCATTATTAGCTTCTCCTTTTTATTTTCTTTTTCCATAAATTACCTAAAAAGCCAAAAGTCAAACTAGCTACCATACAAATTATGGATATAAAAGAATTAGAAAATATTCCTAAAAAATAAAAAATACCTCCCAGAATAGTTAAAATAGCAAATAAGAACTGTAAGTTAAAAAATAAATTCATTTGTTTTTTTAGTTTCATAATTTCTTCTTCCTTATTTTTTTTCTTGTTTAGAATCTTCTAAATCTAATTTTTTTAACATATGCAAAATTTTATTTTGATTATGAATTACTTCTTCCAAATGATCATATAAAGTTTCTAAAATTAATTCACTTTTTAAATCGGTATGATAATCATTTTTATTCCGAATAGTATCTTTTTTAGCTTGACGGTTTTGACTCATCATAATAATAGGAGCTTGTAAAGCCGCGAGACAAGAAAGTAATAAATTTAAAAGAATAAACGGATAAGGATCTATAGCATTTATTAAAATATAGCCATTAAGTATTATCCAAAATAATAAAAATCCACAGAAAGCAATAATAAATGTCCAACTTCCAGCAACTTCAGACAACTTATCAGCTACTTTATCACCAAAAGTCATTTTAGAATCACTTTCTTTATCCACATCAATACTAATTGGATTATTAAGAAGTAAATCAATTATTTCTTCTTCATCTTTTTCCTCTAAATTTTGATTAAGTAACATTTTCACAATTTCTTTTTTTCTTTTTTCCATTTTAACCCTCCATTTTTATTTTACCACTTATTTAAAAATAAGAAATATAATTTCATAATATATTAAACCAATTACTAAGGAAGCAACTAAAACACTTAATATTTTAAAAGTATTAATTAAAAATATTTTTAATTTAGTATAACCTAAAAATTTATATAAATAATTTAATTCTTTATTATCAAATAAAATAATCATACCAATAAAATAAATAATAATGCCAGTTGCTATTATAAAAATAGATTTAAAAAAGTCTACTTTAACAATACTTATTTTATTATTTATTTTTTCCACATTAGGTTCATCACTATCATCTTCTAAGATATCTATTCGACTATTAAACTTAGTCCTTTTTATAGCCTCAATAGTACTATTTATATCACTATATTTATTTACTTCAATAGTCATTTTATATACATTTATATTATCAGTCATATTAAAAAATAAATTACCATTAATAATAGCTTTACTATTATTATAAGAACTATTTAAAATATCTTTAATTGTAAATTCATAGTATTTATCTATTAATCTTATTTTTATTTTATCACCAATTGTAAAATTACTAAAATTATTACCATTTAAAATTATTTCATCATCTTTAATATTAGAATCAAAATTAGTAGTAAGAAGAAGATTATTTTCATTATAATAAGCTGTTACTTCTAACGTTATTTCTTTTATCGTTTTAATATTTTTTATTTTTTCATAATTAGCTTTATTACCCATTAATATTAATTTATTATTTCTATTATTTAAAGTATCGCCAATTTTAATTAAATGATTTTGATATAAATTTAAAGAAAAAATTACCATTAAAGCTAAAGTTAAAACAATTATTGAAATTTTAACAAAACGATTTTTAAAAAAAGATTTAATAAATATAGTCATCGTTATCACCATCACTTATTTGCCCATTTTTCATATTTATAATTTCTAAATCGGGATTTTCTAAAACATTAGAACTAATTATAATTGTTTTACCAGAAGCATTTATGTTTTTTAAATAAGTTAAATATTCCGCTTGATTATTAGGTTCCATTTCATCTAAAACATTTTCAATTAAAATATATTCGGGATTATTTAATAAAGCTCTAATTAAACTAACTTTTTGTTTTTCATAATTAGTTAACATATCAGGATATTTATCTAATAAATATTCCCCATTGTATGCTTTTAAATAATTTAGAATAACTTCTTTATTTTCTAAAACTTTAGTTTTATTTATTAATAAGGGTAATTGTAAATTTTCATAAATGGTTAAATTTTTATCTAAATAAGGATTAGAATAAACATAACCAAAATATTTATGACGAATTAAAGATTTTTGTTTATCATTTAAATTATTTATCTTTTGATTATCTATATAATAAGTACCCGCCATAAAAGAATCCATTAGACCAATTACATTCAATAAGTCAGAAGCTCCACTTATATCATCACCATGAAGGACGTATATTTTACCATTAGAAAAAGATATACTAACTTTTTTTAAAATTAAAAAACTAGTTTGAAATTTTTTAGAATTTTTATAAATATTTTCTAATTTTAACATCATTACCATCTTCTTAATATCATTGTACTAAATTTATTAATAAAAGTCTAATAAAATAAAAAAAGACCGAAGTCTTTTTAATAATTTAAACTATTAATAATTATAAGCATATTTTCTTGAGTAATTTCTTTATTACTGCTCATATTATATTTTATTCCTTCATAGATAAAACTAGCACTTAGTAAATCAATTGTTTCATAATTTTCGGTAGTAAAATCGGCATTATCTTTTAATCTACTTATCGTATAAAATAAAATATCACTACCAAAGTTAGATTTTTCTTTTCCCACATATTTTTTAATTGCTCCCGTAGCATCTTCTAAAGTTCCGGCTTTATATTCTATATCCGCATTTTCGGTAATAAAACTAGCATCTAAACTAATATCAAAAGTATCATTTTTAATAAAATCTGGCATCCATAAATTAACACTAGCTATAGTTTTATTATCCTTATTTACAAAAGTTGTATATATTATTTCTTCACTAGTTTGAAGTTTTGATTTTAATATTTTAAAACCTAAATTATCTTCAACTGTTTTATAATTTAAGATTTCACTTTTACCATAAGTATTATATAAATCTTTTTCGATATTCTTATAAGTATATTCTTTGCCAAGAATGGTATTTTCTTGATTTATAAAACTATATTCTGCTTGCCATTTTTTTAAATAATCTCGAATATCATCGGCATAAACTATAGATATTGAAATAGTACCGATGCCAACTAGAATTCCAAGAGTAGCTACCATTTTACCAATTATATTATTTTCTTTTTTCTTATAAACTGTATTGTTTAATACTCTTTCTTCTAATTTTTCAGTTACTTTAATTTTATTATAAGTATCTTTTATTTCCTCAACAATATTTCGCATTTTTAGCTCCTTCCATCATATTTTTTAATTTTTCCCGTGACCTCACTAAAATTGTTCGAATATTAGTTTCTGAAATATTTAATATTTTAGCTATTTCTTTTACTTTATAATTTTCATAATAAAACAAATAAGTTACAATCCTATATTTTCGGGGTAATTCTAGTACCTTTGGTAAAACCTCATCTTCTTTAGTTACAATAGAAATGTTTTCTTCTTCTTTTTCTTCAAAATAAGTTATTTTTCTTTTCCAAGAGGATAAAAAGAAATTTTTGCATTCATTAATTGTAACTTTTATTAACCATTTTTTTATTTCTATTTTTTCTTTTGTTAATATTTCTATATGTTTATATAATTTAATAAATACATTTTGAACTATATCTTCAGCATCAGTTTTATTTTTAGTATAACTATAAGCTAGGCGAAGAATATCATTTTTATATAAATTAAATATTTCAATAAACTTTTTATTCATAACTTTTCCTTTCTAAAAGGCCTTTCACTATATTAACAATTGAAAAAGCAAAAATGTGACAAATATTAATAAGTTATGATATTTTTTACTTATCATTAGTAACATCGCCATTACCAGATATAGGAATTTCTTCGCCGAGGTAAGTTGGTTTTGGTTTAAAAATACTTTTAACAAAATCTTTATCACGGGCAAGTATTTCTCTAATTTCGCGGCTTGTTTGGCCAGCATACTCGCGAGGATCAGCACTAACACCATATGCATTTAAGCCTAATTTTTTGGCAATATACAAAGCTCTATATAAATGATATTCTTGTGTAACAATAATAATATTTTGAGCTTTAAATATTTCTTTAGCCCGATAGATACTATCATATGTTGATAATCCTGCATGATCCATAAAAATATCTATACTAGGTATACCTTCAAGAATAGCAAAATTTTTCATAACATTAACTTCATCATAATCTGGCAGGTGATGGTCACCAGACATTATTATTTTAGGAGCTACTCCATTTTTATATAAATTTATTCCGGTCTCAAGTCGATCATTTAACATGGGGCTAGGTCCATCATCCCAAATTTTTGCTCCGAGAATAAGAATACAATCAATATTATTTATATTAGAAAAATCATTATCCTTTATTATTTGTTTTTTGGTAGAAAATATAACATAATAATTAATACCCAAAACTAAAATTATGGCTAATAAAAATAAAGCTAGCAATACTATAATTATTATTTTCACCTTTTTGCTTTTCATGTTATTCACCTAGTAAAATAATAACATAATATTCCTAGAAAAAGAAATTTATTTACTTGTAGTATAATATGGATAAATATAAATATCTTTATTTTCTTTTAATGTATTTTTAACTATAATCATTACATCTTTAGCTTGAGATTTATAAATTATTGTTCCCCCATCATTAAGAATAGCATCAGGATTTAATTTATTAATAATTGTTTTAATACATTCTTCTAAGGTTTTATTAGAATTTGTAATATATTCTTTTAGAGTCATTTGTTTATTATCAAAAAATACATTAAATTCTTTAATATTTCCACTTAAAAAAATTTCTCGTTCCTTATCTTTATAATAGCTTTTAAATCCTGTATCTTCATCTCTTTTAGTTAAATTAAAATCTAAATTACGAATATAATTTTCAAGATACAATAAATTATAAGTTTCTGCTTGTTCTAAACTTTCTTGAAAATCACCATTATATAAAATGATTTCATTATTATATTCTATTAATTTTTCATATTCTTTCAATTTAATTTCTTTATCGCTACTAAACCCATCTCTTGTATTGTCTATAATTAAATATAATTTATCATTATTTTCTAAATATAATAAATCATAAATAATCAAATCTCCTTCTATAGTAGTTCTTGCAATTCTTAAATATGTATCATTTTTATCAAGATAATTATTCATAAATTCATCATATAAATTAGAATTATAAATAATGTCATTTGCAACAATAAATATATTATCTTTAATAGCATCATCTATATTATAATTTTTTTCTATTTTTCTAATATCATTATCTTTGGTTAAATAAGTATCATAGAAATTATCTATTGTTTCAATATCTTCTGTTATCACTAATTTAGAACAATAATATTTATTATTTTTAAATAAAGTATGCTCTTCTTTATTAGCACAAGAATAATGATTAACAAATAATCCTTTATCAATATAATAAGTATTTCCTCCATTAATAAATTCTCTTAATTTTAATATGGGGCTATTATTAAAAATCAAAGCTTGAATTGTATCTAAACCAATAAAAGTTAATAAAATGCTAATAACAATAAGAGGAATTTTTAAACATTTTTTCATTTTCTTTGCCTCTTTTTATATTAGTATTGATACTAAAAATTCTTTTAATTCATCTTCTGTAATATTAGAAGTATTAATTTTAAAATCATAATCATTATAAGTAAATATTACAAAATAGTTACTACTAAATTTAAATATTTCTACTTCATAATTATTTATAATAGTAGACTTAACATCTATATCCGTTAAATCATAATATTCAGGGTTAGATTTTTGATAAGCAACAATAATATTACGATATTCATTACTATATTCTATTACATAATTACTAATTGCTTTATTATCTTTATAATAAGCAATATATGATTTACTTTTCTTTAAATCTTCAGGAATATTAACTTCTCTCGTGAAGGGAAAAGGAATATAAAAATTTTCTTTTTTTTCAATATCTTTATCATTAGCAAAATTTGTATCAATACTAGAAGTCATCATATCCATATTATTAATATTTAAGATAGGCCCTTCTATCAAGTTTACATTATCTTGAGGTATTTTATGATTATACATTTTATGATTATTTAATAAGATAAAACCAATAAACACAGTAATTAAACAAGTTGGAATTATAGCATATTGCCAATATTTTATTTTTTTATTTTTAGTAATTAATTTTACAATAGCATCATAGTTATTATTCTTATTAATGTTTTGATTAATTATTTTTTTTAATTTTTCTTTATTAGTCATGTGAATTACCCCCATTTCCATATTTTTTTTGTAGTTCATGAAGTGTCCGATATATTAAATGTTTGGTATATGATTCACTTACATTTAAAGTTTTAGAAATTTCTTTAATCGTTAATTCTAAAGTATAATACAAATAAAATATTTTAGGAATATCTTGATTCTTTTGCTTTTTTAAATATTCCCAAACCATATTCCAATTATCATTATTTATGACAATATCATTAATATTTATTTTATCAGCTATAGCATCTATTAATTCAATATCATCTTTATTTTTATCAAATATAGATATTGTTTTTAATCTTTGAATTAAGGAATAATGTTTTTTAATTTTATTATTAGCAATACTATAAAGATAACTTTTAATATTTGTATCTATCAAAGTTTTTTTATGCAAAATATTCCATAACTCTAAATAAGTTTCTTGCAAAATATCATTAGCATCATTAATATTATGACATTTTACAATAACATATTTCAGTAAATGATTGTAAGTTTTATCATATACTTCATTAAATTTAGATAGGTTTATTTGACTAGTCATTATTTCTCACCTACAATATATTAATCCTTAATTTTAAGAAAAAAGTTCCAAAAATATTATCTTTTACGATTTTTAAAAAATAAAAGAAGGAAAAGAATAAATATACCGACAACTATTAATAAAGAATAGGCTTTATTAACAAATGCATAATAAATGGTATAACCAAGGACTCCTATTACATAAAGACCAAAACTTATTTTAAATATTACATTAAAAATATTAGCTAATTTGGCTTTTTTGAATAATAAAGAAATATTGCCCCCGAGAATGGATAAAGCACATATTAAAAATGGCAAAATAATTATTTTACCTACTAACTCATTTTTAAAAAAAGCCCAAGTTAAAAAGATAATAACAATAGTTGCCATAATAATATTTTTAGCTATAATTACTTTTTTCATAATTAATCCTTTACTTTTCTTTTTAAATTATATCATTACTTGGTTATTTATTAAATAAATTTATAAGTTACCAAAGTTATTTACTTTTTTAATTTTTTTGTTTCATTATCTTTATCAATATTCTTAATTAAAGAAATAAAATCTTTTAAACTTTGGCCGGGAATAAGCCCTAATTTTATTAAATTATTATAATATTGTAAATTATCAACATATTTTAAATTTATTATTTTTTTTAATATATCTAAAGCTACATCTTTATTTTGAATATAAAGCATAAATAATTCTAAAGCAAAAACTCTACAAGTTAAATATCTTTTTACAAATAAGGCATTTTCTAAAACACATTCCAATTTATTTTCATTTAAATATAACTTAGATGCCGCAACTTTTTTTAATTCGTTTTCATCAACAAAATCTCTCTTTAAATTTTGTTCAATTTTAATTAGAGATATAATTTTATGACTTATAATCATTAAAAATCTATAACGATTTAACAAATACTCTAAAAAATTAAATGATTCTTCACTTTTACTTTGTTCAAAAAAAGAAAAAGCTGCCACCAATTCCATTAAACTAGTTTCAATTTCATCATAACACTCTTTATTATTACTTTGAAATTTGAATGTAAAGGCATGAGTTAATTCATGAACTATAGTTATATAATCATACAAGGAATAATCCCTTCGTAAATTAATATATACTTCATTTATAGATTCTAAATAAATGGTTAATCCTGCATAATCTTTATTTTTTAAAGAAAAATTCACGCAATTTGGTTTATTTAAAAATTCCCTTATTGTCCTAGAAAATGGTTCTCCTAGAAATTTAAAAAAATTAATAGCTAAATTAATTAATTCTTCATTTGAAAAATTTATTTTATCTAAACATAGTTTAGCAGGACCAGAAGTATTTTCATACATTTCTTCAAAAACATCCCATAAAAAATAGATACTATAAAAGTCTTGTTTATTTTGTTGATATAAATCGATTAAAGAAAAATCATTAGGTTCTTTTATTTTGTCTTCTAAAATAGTTTCCCTTATATCTTTCATATCTTGTAATATAACAAATCTTTTTTCTCTATTAGGTTCTTTTTTTAATAAATCATTTAAATAATAAAAACGTTCTTTCAATAATTCAATAAAATCTTTTTCACTAGCCATAAACTATTTCCTCTTCCAAAAATTATTGAAAACTATTTTAGCATAATATTTAATACAATACAATGGATTATTTAATCAACGTTAATATCATTTTAAAATATTGAATATTTCTTGAACTTCTTTCCATTTCTTTCTTTTAATTCATTTTTTTAGTTGTAATCCATCTTTGAAAGCATTACCAACTCTTTCATTTACTTTATAATATCCATGAGTATATGGATCAAAGGCAATAGCATTAACTAGTGATATATCAACATTATCTCCATTCATTACTTTTTCTAAAGCAGTAACATTAACTACTTTACCTATGACCCCACATTCTCCATATTCTATAAATTCACATTCTAAACAGATGGGAAATTCATTAATAATTGGGGCATCAACATTTTCTGACTTTGTAGCAGTTAAACCACTATTTTCAAATTTATTTGGGGTATTGTTTCCCGATACAATTCCAAAATAATCGGCCTCAACAACATGGTTACTATCAGCTATACTAACAGTAAATGCCTTCCTCTCTTTAATATTTTTAACAGTTTTATGTGTTTCTGTTAAATTAAGCATCACTTGATCTCTTTCTAGCATTGTTCCCCATGCTGCATTCATTACATCAACACTTCCATCTTCATTATAGGTGGCTATCATTAATACTGGCATAGGAAATATTGCCTCTGTAACTTTAATATTCTTTCTCATAATTGTCTCCTTTTATTTTTTCTAATATTATCATAAAAGTTAATAATTTACAATAAGCATTGTACTTTTCTATCCTATTTTATAATAACCATATCCATTGATACAAATTAAAACTTGTCCTCCACCAGATTTAGCTTTATGAATATGACAATTATTTCGACATTATCGTTCAAATATTACATTCATATTTCTTATTTAGAGTAAAAAAGGATCTAAAACTAAATGATTTTTCTAAAATTTTTTTAAATTAGATTTATGGCTCAAGTAGTTAAATATTTATATTACAATTTATGTTTTTAAAACTCGTTTTTTAAGTGACTTTTTCTAAAAATACTACATTATTTTTTAAAAAAAGGTATAATATAAATGTATAGTAATTAATAACTAAAAGTACTTATCAATTTCAAAAACATATTATGTGATTAAAAAATAATTTTTTTCGTATCGGAGGTATTCATTATGTTAATGATAAATGGCAAAAATGCAAAAATTTTAGAAACATATTTTAAAATATCAAAAAGAAGTTTTAATGAGGAATATTACGGTAATTTATCTGTAACTTTTAAATTTCATAATGCAAAAGGTTATTTTCAATTTTTTGTGGATAGTCCTAAAAATGATGATTTTAATTATTACGTGAATAAATCATATAAATGTGTTCCTGAACTTGATAAAAATAATATTAACGATTTAGAAATTTATGATACAAACGTCTTTTATTCTTACGGAGATTTTGAAAATGAAATGATTCTCTCTTTTGGAAATATAGAAAACAATAAAATTAAAGTTAACATCTTGATTCATGAAGAATATATTTTAATTGATTTTAATGACAAAATAGATTTAATAGTTGAATAACATTCTATATTATTTTATGTTTCACTAATTATTATATTATAAAAATAGCAAACTATTTATAGTTTGCTCGTGTAAATTGTAATTTATAATTTTTTTCTCAATTAAATTATTCATCATAATCTAATATTTGTCTTTTGCCATCGATAATTACCATATATTTATTATAGTAATTATCTATATATTGTTTTAATATATCAAAACCACTTTCAACAGCAAGACCTTCTTTTATCATTTTTTCATATTCTTCTACTTTGACATATTTAACATTTTGAACTTCATCTGGTTGCATTGTTATTTCCTCTAAAGCTACATTTTGTTTTAATAAATAAACGATAACAAAATCATTATATCTTTTATATGCTCCAATAAGTTCCATATTATCAGGATTCGCATCAATTCCTAATTCTTCTTTTATTTCTCTAATCGTTCCACTTAATTTGGTATCTCCTGCAATAGCACCACCTGATACTGTTTCCCACATATTAGGGCAATTTTTAGCATTAGCAACCTGTTGTTGAATTAAAATTTCTCTTTTATCATTTATAATCCAGGCAAAGCAAGATAATCTATTTTCTCCTCTTTCAAGTTTATTTCTTTCTTTAGTATAACCTAACTTATCACCTTTGTTATCATATACATCAACACATTCCATTTATTTTCCCACCTTTTCATTAAATATAATCTTAAATATTACATTTTTACTTTTTCATAATATTGTAAATAATTAATTATAAATCTCCATTATAAAAGTATATTTTCATAGCATTTTCAGAATATTTTGGTTTTGATACATCCAGATTCATAACTTTTCCAAGATAATAAATAATAAATTGTGAAGCTATTAATAAATCAAATTCAGCCAATATTCCATCATAGTTACTTTCTATTATAATAGTATTATTACCTAAATATTTTAATAATTCCTTTTCATACTTTGTTGTGGATTTTTGTTTAAAATATATTGAACAAGTATTATCTAAATTTTCATAATTAATAAATCTTCCATGTGAGAAATTCTTTTTTTCATGAATTATACAATTAAATACGCCAGATTCAATAATTTTGCTTTCTAAATCATAACAAGCGGTATCAGTATAGTCTCCTCGAAATAAATTTAAAATTTTATGATTTTCTATTCTTTTTAGAAAATCTTTATTAACTATATTTTCTATTTTTTGATTCCAATTATTAATTGAAGCTTTAATAAATTCTTCAATATCAATATTACAATTAGTTTTTTTTAGATAATGTTTTAAAAATATGGCTGCAGGAGACACTGCACCTTCAAACGACAAAAAACCTCGTTCTTTTCCTTTATTAGATGATGTTCTATAACTTAAAATATTTTTCTTTAAAATTTCTGTTTTTAAAACAATGTTTTGTAATTCACCTTTCGTAACAATATAAATATTTTTCTTATTAAAATTTTTAACACTTGTTATAATATCATTTGTTGTACCAGAGTATGAAAATAATACTACTTTATCTATATTCTCATTATTTCGATATAAAACATCTCTTGGATACAATGAATAGGTATTACACCCATACAACAAATTTATAATTTTTGCTGCAAAATATGCTCCAGCATATGAACCACCAGTTCCAATAAATAAACAATTATTATTTTTATTAAAATCGATATCATCTATTTTATTACTTGCCGTTGAATTAATGGCATTAATAATTCTTGTTTCAAGATTATTTATATTTATGTTACATCGTTTTATTTTTTTTCGTTCATTATATATAAAATCTTCACAAGTACATTTTCCATCAATTTGTTTAATCTTAAATAATGGATTAAGATGTCCTCTTGCTCCCATTTTTGATACAACTTTAGCTGTAAGTTTATTTGAATTTTCATACCATTTTTCAAACATAGCTGGATTGTAAGTTAAGTTATTTTTTAGCCAATCTCGAATTATACTTGAAATAAAGGCATCACCTGCGCCAGTTGAATCAACAACATTTCCTTGGTTTTTTAATTTAAAACTATATTCTATTCTTTCACTAATAAAAATTGCTCCATTTTCCCCACATGTAATAGTCATAAAATTGGGTTTTAATATATTATATATATCTACATTATTATTTAAATTTAATCTCTTTATTAAATACTTTGATACTCGTTCATTAAAATTAATAATTTCAAATTTATTATATAACATATCAATTATTTCTTTATTAGATAGATTTTCTAGTTCAAAATATTGACCCAAGTCAATAATCTTTTTATTACAAGTTGCATCAATTATTATTTGATTTTTAATATTTAAATTATCAAATATTAAAATATCTTCACCATTGATATTTTTTATAATATCATCGGTATTTATTAAACTATTTTCATACCATTTTTTATTATTACACAAAGGACATCTTTTTTTGGAAGTAAAGGTCATTTTACCTTCATTATCAAAATATGATACATGAAAACATCTAGTTTTAATTCCATCTAAAATTATAATATTTTTTACATCAACATTTAATTTTTCAAGACTTTTAATAGCTATTTTCCCTTGCATATCATCTCCACACGCACCAAAAACGGCAGTATTAATACCCATTTTAGCCAAATTAGCAATAATATTGTGGGAGGTCATTCCGCCATTAAGCCCCAAAAGTTTTTCATTTTTATAATAATAATCAACTACGAGATCACCTATACTAACGACTCTCATTTTACTGCACTCCTTCTGTATTCTCCAACTTCACTTTTTTCATTATAATCATGGTTTTTTATTAAACATTCTATTATCTTTTTACGATTCAAATCAAATACTCCTAGAGAATCAGTATAATCAATTTTGCCATTTTCTTTTTTCCATTTATTATCTTTCCAACTATATGGGCTACTAAAGCATAAGCCATATATGTAATTAAAGAATAAATTATAATCAATAGCTGATGGATTATCTAAAAACATTTGATCAATTCTGTTGATGCTAGTATATCTAACAATACAAATGTTATTAACACTAATATTACAATCATATAATGAATTAATAGCAAGTTGTAATGTTTTTCCTGTTAAAACATTATCATCAAACAAATCTACATTTGAATTTTCAAAAATTTCGGAATTCATTAATCCACCAAAATCTATAATATTAAATTTTCTTAAATCTAAAAGTTGTTTATTTGTATAACCTGATACTTCTTTATTAAATTTTAAAAGTAATAATCTTTCAATTCTATTTTGATCAATTATTTTGGCTAATATAGGAAGTTCTATTCCTCCATAACTTAGGCCACATGCATTTGCAAATTTATTATTATCACACTTTTCTTTATATAAAGACACTGCAATATAATTTTCTACAAAATTATCAATTTCTCTATATGCTCTATATTCCTTCGAATAATCTTCTTTATTATTTTTATTTAATTCTTGCTTCAAGTCATTAAATAATAATTCTTTTACACTATTTATTAATGCACAAACCATTTCTTTATCAATAATATACTGATTCTCAAAGCATATCCTACTCATTAATCTTTCAATTTCCATAATAGTAGAATATAATTTATTGTTAGCATTTTCGCCTTCTAAAGAAATTTCTAATAAAATATTTTTGTCAAAATAGTTTGAAACTAAATATTGATTAATTAAAACTAATAAAACATTTCTGCAGTTATCCAAAACACCTAGCAATAATTTTTTATTACTTTGATTATTTAAGTTTTCGGTAGATAAAATTGCATTTATGGCATCGCCTAAAAATTTTGTATTATTTTCATACCAATTTATTACATCATTTTTAGAGGTAACGTCTTTTCCATTGATGCTCAATCTATTTGATATAAAATAGTAATAGGTTTTTGAGCCTCTAAGAAGATAATAAGTATTATCTCTTAATGAATACATTAGCATTCCATTATCTAAAGATAGCCAAAAATCTTTTAAAGGACTATTTTGTAAAAGCTCCATTTCATACATTGGAATAATGATACTACCACTTTCTTTATCAAATAAATCATCAATTCCATTGCAATTTTGAAAATTGCTACTTATTAAATTATTATATTTTTTTAAAAGCACTTGCCTTCCAGTTACAATACCGCTTTCAACTCTAGCAAGATTATATTTATAAGTAGCTTTATCTGTTTTCTCTAAAGATACAGTTGGCAAAATTTTAGCCCTTTTTATCAATTGAAGTGTTGCCTCTACGCCTTTTAAAATATTCCCATTATCATCAAATACAGGAAAGCAAGAATTACTAGTCCCACTTGTTTTATCAACGCTATAACCCTGTGCACAATTTAGCATGGCATAATCATTACCACGTAAATCACCACAATCGCCGATTCTTATCATAGAATTTTGAGGAACACCAATTATTTTTTCTGTTCTTTCAATTGCTTGATCTTTAGTCGCTGTTCCTATTTGAATAACTGGTTTATTTTCGTATATGCCCCTGGTAAAATGAATGCCATTTAAACCATTACTTATTATATATTTTTCTATGTTATCAAAAATTGAATTAATTATTTCATCATTATGAGTTTTAAATACCATTCTTGTATTTAAAATTTGATTTGTTTTTAAATCTTTAGAGTAAGTTATATCAAAATAATCACTTGATAGCTTATCTTTAACTTCCTTAATCATTGTGTTTATTATTAATAGTTGATTTAATTCTTCTTCAGTTGTAATGTATACATTTTCCTCTAAAAATTTTTCTTGTGATATTTCCTTACTATAAAATAATCTTGCCCCATCATTTGTTAAAACATATATCCGCTTCATATCACTTAATGTAATATCATTACTATTTTTTATGCGTAAACAAATATCGCATTTTAAATCTTCCAATCCAGTTTCACCACGTCCTGTTATAAATACGACTGGAACCTTTTTGGCTAGCAATTTAATAATCATGGTTATTGCTCTATCATCAATTCTTTTAGAATCTCTAGCCGTTAATGTACCATCAATATCAAAGCAAATTGCATTATATTTTTGTTCTAATGATTTAAGATAATTTTCATATAAAATATTTTTTTCCATAATATCTACCTCTTTAACAAAAACTCTAAACTTCTAACTTTTTCATTAGTATCACTTTCAATTGTTGGATCAAAAATCAAGCCTTTGCCACCATTTTCAATCCATTTTTTAATATTTTTTCGAGAATTATCAATTAACAATTGTTGATTTGGTATTATTACTTGATATTTTTTAACACCAGGCGGCACAAAAATTACTGGGCATAAAATTTTTAAATTATCTCTTAACACCTCCGTTTTTATTTTCATTTCTTGAAGAGTATGAATTTTTGTTAAAATTGCTATTCTTTCTTTTAATTTTTCAAGTTCTTTTATTATTTCAACAGAATTATTTATTGATTTAGCTTCTTTTAGAATATATTCCCATTCTTCTGGATGCAAATTTGTATACTCAAAATATGCATAAAATTCGTTTTCATTTTTATGATTATGAAGGCCCAAATCATATTTTCGTTTTAGCAATCTTTCTTCAGAATCTAATATAACTCCATCAAAATCAATAAATGTGTAATTGCTTGTCATAATCAATTCTCCCCTTGACTACATTATAACATAGAAAAATGAAATATTTGGTCTTTTTTATTTAACATTAATGATTCTTTTTAATTCAAAATGCCTTATATCGTTTCTTAATTCACAGAATGCCGTAACATAATAATTATCTTTATATTTAAATAAATGAAGCGGATGGATTGTTCTTTTTGATTGTCCGCCATTAATATCATTATAAACTATTTCAATTTTATCATTTTTCCTTATAGCAGTATCAATAAGTTTTTCAATTTCACCAGAAGCATTTAAATTTATGTTTGAAATATATTTGCTTTTTTCATCATAAATTGAATACATTTTTTTCGATTTATCTAAAAAATCTTTAAGTTTATCTAAATATTTAAAATCACTATTTAATAATAAATTATATATATTTTCTAATAATTGAATATCATATTTATTAATGCTTGTATAATTCTTAATTTTATCGATCATAAAATATCCACCATTTGGTCCTTTAAATGATTCAATAGCAATTCCGTTAGCACAGATTTCATTTTTATAATAGCGTATCATTCTTTCCGTTACGCCTA
>CANRAL010000020.1 GCA_947628585.1 uncultured Bacilli bacterium
CCCGAGTTTGACAGTTAATAAAGTTAAAAATCATCACTTATCCAAGTTTCTATGGGATTTTGTGATGTTTTTATTTTTGTACAAGCAAAACACCTAAATTTCTTTTTTCAATATCGAATTTCTAAGATCTGTAATTTCTTGTTTACTTGGTAATAAAAAGCTAAATTTATCTAAATTATATATATTTAATAATTTAAAAGCATGTTCAGATAAAAAAGGCAATTGTATATTAACTAAGCCTTCAAAAGAAATAGAAAAAATAGTCAAATCAATCGATTTAGAAATACCTGATTTAACAACTATAGATAAAATAACTAACTTTAAAAATTTGATAAACAAATCAAATTTTATGTGACATAAATAAAATACTAAAATTAAAACATCACAGAGCCTTATAAATACTGGGCAAAATGATGTTTTTTAATTATTTTAACTGTCAATTTTTGACAAAACATTTGCTTTTTTAAATATTACTATTTAAGGTTTTTTCTAATATTGCTTTAACATCACGTTCATTAAATGGTTTAGTTAACATATCTACAATTGGATATTTAAAAGCTTTAGCAATTGATTCCTTATCATCAACACCCGTAATAATAGAAACCGGAAATTTTTTAAACATATCTTTTTCTCGAAAAAAGTCTAAAACTTCAAAACCATTTACATTAGGCATATTTAAATCAAGTAATATTGCTTTTATTCTGGCTCTTTCATCAGGATTATCTAAAATATTTAAAGCTTCCTTACCATCACTGGCAATAATGACATCGTAATCATTTTTAAATATTTTATCAATAAAACTTCTAATAATGTTAGAATCATCTACTACTAAAATAGCTTTATCTTTTTGTTTAGTTTCAACTTTAATTTCTTCTTCTTTATATTCTCTACCCATATATTTTTTTACTAAGTTAATTATTTTATGAGCTTCTTTCATTAATTCATCAAAATCATTTGTTACAAAATACATATTATTAGCTTTACTTTCCATTTCATGCTTATATGCTATATCCGCTAGAGTTTCAAAGCCAAAATAACGAGCATCACTTTTTAAAGAATGAACTTGAATAGCATAATTAGCCATATCACCTATTTCTTTAAATTCTTGAAGTTTTTTAAGTTTTGGTTCTACTTCTTGTAAGAAAGTTTCCAAAGTTTCATTATAAGTTTCCATATCCCCAAAAAGCTCTAAACTCTTTTTTACATTTACTCCTGCATCAATTAAAATATTTACATCTTTCATTTTTACCCTTTCCTTTCTATTCTTGATTTAAATATTTATTAATTATATTATTTAATTCATCTTTATTTATTGGTTTTGCTAAATAATCATTAAATCCTTCGGATAAATATTTTTCTCTTTCCCCCGTTAAAGCATTTGCTGTTAATGCTATTACGGGTATATTAAATCCTTCTATTTTTTCTAGTTCATGGAATGTTTCCGTTCCACTTAACTTTGGCATCATATCATCCATTAATATTAAATCATATTTTTCCCCTTTTTTGATTTTTTCAATTGCATCATAGCCATTATCTACTGATACACTTTTAATACCATAACTTTCTAATAATCTTTCGGCTACTTTTAAATTAATTTTATTATCATCAACTATTAAAACTAACTTTTCGTCTCTTACTTCTACTTTTTCAGTAACTTTTTCATCTTCTTCTATCTTAATAGTTGGATTTTTTACTATTTTTTGATCTATTGATACTGTGAATTTTGATCCCTTTCCTAATGTACTTTGGACTACTATTTTTCCATTCATCATATCAAGTAATTTTTTCGTTATAGCTAATCCTAATCCTGTTCCTTCAATCGTGACATTATCCGCCGTATCAAGTCGATCAAATTTATCAAAAATTCTTTCAATATTTCCTTCTTTTATTCCTATTCCGGTATCTTCTACCGATATTATTAAGCGACATATATCATTTTTTATTACATGACTTATTTTAAGTTCTATCCATCCTTCTTTAGTATATTTAACTGCATTAGTTAATATATTTACACATATTTGTTTTACTTTTTGAGCATCACCATATAATACTGGCGGTATTGTTTCATCTATACTTACTTTAAATTCTAGTGGTTTTTCCGCGATTCTTCCTTTTGTCAAAGTCACAAGCTCATTAGCTAACTTTTTAAAACTATATTCACTAGCTTCTATTTCCATTTTATTTGCTTCTATTTTAGATATATCTAATATACCATTTACTATTTCAAGTAAATTATCACTAGCCATTATAATATCTTTTACTTCATCTTTACTAGTATCAGGAATATTTTTATCTTCTAATAATAAATTACTAAAACCGACAATTGCATTAAGTGGTGTTCTTATTTCATGGGACATATTTGATAAAAATTCTGTTTTTGCTTTATTTGCTTTATCGGCTTGCTCACGAGCTATATTAAGTTGTTCTATCATTTTTACATCTGGATTTTCAATTGTATGATACATTAAATGAGATACAAGAGTAATATTTAAAGTTATGAAAAGCAATTGAAAACCAAAAGATGATAAAATCATTTGAATTAATATTAATATAAAAAATAAAAACATAGGTAAAAATTTTTTAATTTTTATTTCTTTTCTTTTAATTATAATAACCACAAAATTAATGATTAAAAGAAATGCACATAATAAGAACATCGCAGCTGGTGCTGCTCCACTTGACGAAGCTACTATTCCATCTTGGTATTGCCGCGTAATTGGTAAAAATGCTAGTATTACAGCAAAAATTACAAAAGTCAAAATTATACCATATCTTTTTTCATTATAAGACCATTTTGAAATTTTAGTTTTAGAAAATATATGGGTTATTGAAAAAGTATAAACTGTCATCAAATACATCCACATTATAGTAGTTAAATAATAAATTTTTTCAACTATGTTTGATAATAAGCTTTCTGTACCGTTTTGCAGTAAATAATAAAATACTGGTTCAACTAGCACCGCAATGATATTTATTATTAGTAAACTACTATATAATCGGGTTTCTGCATTTTTTACATTTTTTTTCCGAAAAAAACAAATAGCTATTAAAAACGTAAATAAAATACATACGACATTTATCGTTGAGGCAATTATTTGCGCAGTTTGTATTTTCATAATACCATTCCCTTTCTATTTTACTTTTATATATTATAATATTATTATATATCTTTTTTTTAAGGAAAAAAAGACTATTTAATCTAGTCTATATTATTTTTTTTCTATTTAATTTCATAGTTTCTTCTGTAAGAGATTTTAAATCAATTTTGCCTATTTGGGTATGAGGCAAATCTTTTCTTAAATAAACGGAACTAATTCTAATGTAATCGGGAAGATGCTTTAAACAATCTTCATTTATTATTTTTAATAATTCCGTTTCAGAATAATTTTTATTGGATACAATAAAGCAGCATGGGACAAAATATCCGGGATGATTAGCATCTTCTTCTGGTACAACAACAGCTTTTTCAACACCATCAATTTTTTCAATCATTTTTTCCAAATCTAAAGGAAATACTTTATTACCACAGTGCAACAAAATAACTCTTTTTAATCTATCTGTAATAAATAAAAATCCTTCATCATCAATATATCCAATATCCCCACTATGTAACCAAACTTGACCATCTTTATGTTTTTTAAATACAATATTTGTATTTTCAATGTCATTATAATAGCCCAACATAAAAGCATCAGAAATTATGCATATTTCTCCTTCTTCGCCATATTTCATTTCTTCATTAGTATCAGGATTAAACACTGAAATTAATGTATTTAATTGTGGTATTCCTGTACTTCCAAATTTATTAGTTTCTTCACTAAATCTAGCAGCAGCACCAGACCCATTTTCTGTTAAACCATACCCAATTCTAACACATTTTTCAATATTATGTTTTTGCAAAAATTGATTTGCTCTTTTTTCAAATTCAGGTGTTATTCCTTCTCCACCAACACCGATTGACTTCATAAAAGATAAGCTTTCATCTTTAATTAATGGACTGTTAATAATTATATCTAAACCTGAAGCGATAAATGGCATATGTGAAGGTCTATATTTTAGTACCTTTTCAGGCACTTTTTCAATTTCAAACATAGGATCAATAATCATTAACATTCCTGCACAAAGTGGTAAATGATTAGAAGATACTGCGGCAGATGCTGAAAATATTGGCCATAACCTTAGCCATCTATCACCTATGTCATATTTTTGACTCGTATTCAAATGTTGATGAACTTGCAAATTAAAGCTTTTATCTGATAAAACAACATTTTTAGGTTTACCTGTTGAACCACCCGTTTTAGCAATAAATAATGGTTCATTTTCATCTCTTTTATAAACTGGCATTTCAGTTCCATACTTCAAATCATCAAATTGTTGCCAAGACATAATATTATTTCCTTTAACATTTTGTTTAGATGTTAAAGAAATAGTAACAATATCTATATCTTTTCTATTTATCAATTCATTTGGTTGTAATAATGCTTCCTCAAATACAAATAATTTATTTGATTTAAAATTTGCTAATATATTATTAACTTCATCTAATGGTGTGCCAGGAAAAATAAAGTTTGCACATGCACCAATTTGATCTATCGCATATAACAAATATGCTTCTTGTGGACAAGCAGGTAACATAATAACTACAATATCTTTAGGTTTAACACCTAAAGCATGTAATGATTTCGATGTATCATTAATTTTTTTAAAAAGTTCCAAATATGTTATTTGTTTACCTAAAAATTCTATTGCTGGCTTATTCAAATTATTATTATTTAAAATTCTCAAATAATCATAAGCACTCATATTTCTAGGTAATGGTTGTAATATTTGTTCTTCTTGATAATATTTAAGCCATGGCATATCTATTGAAGGATAACCGGTCGCTGGGCCAGCAATTTCACCTAAAGCTAATTTGCGTAAGTATAACTCTCTTTTTATTTTATCTTCATCACTCAAAGAATGAATTATTTTTTTATATTCTAATAGTTGATCTTTTGTCATATATCCTCCTAAATTCTAATTTCACTATAAACTAAAAAGTTCTATTTTTCAATAGAACTTTACACTTCTTGTATCAAATGTGATACAATATATATGGTGAAACATATGGACTATGATATAAATTATATTGAAACAACTTATAATGTGGAAGAATTAAATGAAATATTTATTAAAGAATTTATAAGTTTTCGCAAGGAAAATAACTTAACCCAAGAATTATTTTCTAAATATTCTAAAGTATCAAGAACTAAAATTGCTCGAATTGAAAATGGTAGTAGTTCTCCTACTATTAAATCCATGTTAAGTATATTGGGACCTATTGGTTATACTTTAAAAATAGAAAAAGTAGAAAAAAGAAAATAATTTTTAATATTTACTTTTTTAAGTTTTCATCTACTATCTAAAAATGGAAAATAAATAACGTTTCCAACACTGTTTATAATTTTCTTCTAAGGGTTTTTCATTATCCCAAGATGTTAAATACATAAGTAATAATTTTTCAATATTCTTTTTCCATTTTTTCTTCTGCTATAAATCTAAACTGTCAGGATTTAGTAAAAATTCTTGAATACCTATAACTAATATTCCTTCTTCTGTGTACCAATGTTTTATATTATCTTTTATGACAATTACTTTTTTAAAATTATCATTAATATTCATTAATGGCCGTTCTTCTTGAATAGTTTTTTCTCTAGTTTCTAAATTTAATGCTGATTGGATATAATATCTTTTATTTCCTAAATTACAGACAAAATCAACTTCTACTTGTTTTCTATTTTTTTGTTCATCTCTTACTTCAACTACGCCAACATCAACATTATATCCTCTTACTATTAATTCGTTATAAATTATATTTTCCATAATATGGTTTTCTTCTTGTTGTCTAAAATTTAATCGAGCATTGCGAAGACCAATATCAGAAAAATAATATTTATATGGGGTTTGAATATATTTTTTTCCCTTTACATCATATCTATTAGATTTATTAACAATGAAAGAATCTTCGATAAATTTTAAATAAGAATTTATCGTATTTAATGAAATGTCTTTTTCTCCATTACTAATAAAAGTATTATATATTTTTTGAGAATTAGTAAGCGAACCAATTGAAGATGCTAAAATATTAATAATCGAATCGATAATATCAGTTCTTTGAATATTATTTCTATCAATTATATCTTTTAGATAAGTTTGTTCAAATAAATCTTTTAAATATTTCGATTTTTCTTCATCAGTCCTTTTCGATAAAATTAAAGGTAAGCCCCCATATAGTACATATTCATTCCAAGCATCTATTTTTTCGCCTTTAAAAGCCGTGACGAATTCTGAAAAAGATAAAGGAAAGATTTTTATTTCATCGCCTCTTCCCCGAAATTCGGTAATAATATCGGATGATAAAAATTTAGAATTACTTCCCGTAACATAAATATCAAGATTTTTCTCATATAAAAAACCATTTAATACATATTCAAAATCATTTACTAATTGGATTTCATCTAATAAAATATAATACATATCTTTATCTTTTATTTGTGATTTTATATAAAGATTTAATTCATGCGGATCTCGATATTTACTATTTTCTTCTCTATCTAGTTCCAACTTGATAATATGGTTTTCTTTGATGCCATCATCAAGTAAATAATTTTTATATAAGGGATCTAGTAAATACGACTTACCACATCTTCTAATTCCAGTTATTACTTTGATTAATCCATTTTCTCGTCGGTTTATTAGCTTATTTAAATAAATATCTCTTTTTATTTCCTTCATGTTTTTCTCCTCTTTAAATATTTTTTATTAATTTAATTATATAATATTTAAAAATTTTTGACAATATATCCGTTGAAGATTTTTGCCACTAGTGGCAAAAATCTTCAATAGCAAGTTTAGTCTTGATTTTCATAAGCCAGTAAATTTTTAATATCTTCTTCCGTTAATTCGTTGATTAAATTCTTATTTCTGACACTGCCATCAATAATTTTATCACTTAGTAATCTTTTTTTATTTTGAAGTTCTAATATTTTTTCTTCAATTGTTCCTTTCATAATTAAATGAATAACCTCCACGACTTTAGTTTGACCTATGCGATGAGCTCGATCCGTTGCTTGATTTTCAGCTTGAGGATTCCACCATAAATCAAGATGAATTACCACATCAGCAGCTGTTAAATTAAGACCTGTACCCCCGGATTTTAACATAATTAAAAAAACTTTTACTTTATCATTATTATTAAATTCATTAACCATAGTCATACGATTTTCACTTTTTACTGAACCATCAATCATAAAAGAAGAAATTTTTGCTTCTTTTAATTTTTCTTTAACAATATTTAAGGCTGTTCTAAAAGAAGAAAAAATTAAAATTTTATGATTATTAGCAATATAATCATTTACAATATGAATTAACATATCAATTTTATTAGAACCACTTTTATATTCTTCATAAATGATGCTCGGATCAATACATATTTGCCGTAAACGCATAAGTAAAGTTAAAATTTTAAATTGAATTTCATTTTTATTTCCATTTTGCATAATTTCATTTACTTCTTGTTGTACTTTTTCCAATTCCGCAACATAAAGTTTCTTTTGTTCATTACCTAGTTCAATAAAAATATCATTAAGAAGCTTATCAGGCAATTCTTTGGTAACATCACTTTTCTTTCTTCTTAAGATAAAAGGATTAATTTGTTTATTTAAACCAGTAATTAATTTTTCACTATCCTCATTAAAATCTTTAATCCGATATTTCGTTTGAAAACGGGTTAAAGTAGCAAGATATCCTGGCATAATAAAATCAAAAATACTCCATAATTCTAAAACAGAATTTTCTAAAGGCGTTCCGGTTAAAGCAAACTTGGTATTAGCTTTGATTTTTTTTACGCATTTACTTACACCAGCTTGATAATTTTTAATATTTTGAGCTTCATCAATAATAATTGTATGAAAATATTTATTTTGATATAATTCTTCATCTTCTCTTAGTAAACCATAAGTTGTAACGATTACTCCATTTTGATAATTATTTAAAATTGTCTCTCTTTTAGTTTTAGTTCCAACACAAATTACTTTTTTAATATTTTGCCCATATAAATCAAATTCATGATCCCAGTTATAAGCTAAAGAAGTAGGAACGACAATTAAAAAAGAGGCACTTGGATCTTCCTTTAAGATTTGCTTTAAATAATAAATTACTTGAATCGTTTTACCTAGTCCCATTTCATCCGCTAAAATGCCACCAAATCCCGTTTTATGTAAATTATATAACCATTTAACACCTGTTACTTGATAATCTCTTAAAATTTTTAATTCATTTTTATTTAAAGTAAGTTCACTATCTTTATAGGTATAAAAATTCTTAATAAAATCGTCAAATAAATTATCCGTATTAATAATGTTATATTTATTTTTCTTTAAACTATCTAAATAAATAGCTCGATATTTTAAAATTTCTCCTTTACCATTTATAATATCTTCATCGCTTAACTCTAAATCTTCTGTTAATTGTTCTAATTCTTGTAAAGATTCATCTTCTAATGACAAAATGTTGCCATTTTTTAATCGATAATATTTTTTCTTATCTTTCATATTTTTAAAAATATTAACTAATTCTGAACTATCGATATCTCCCAAATCAAAACTATAACTTAAAATATTATCTTGGCCAATTCCAAACATAGATAAAATATTACTTTTTTTCTTTATTTGAGTATTTTTCATTTTTTCTGATGTATATATTACATATTTTTCAGCCAATATTTCTAAACCATTTTCCAAAAAATCTACTTGTTTATCTAATTCTCCTAATTCTAAAGTATCATTAACAATAATAAAACCATAGTGTAATAAATCATTAATAACATTTGTCTCATAATCCATATCTCTCAGTACTAAAGAATTTTTGGCAAAATAATTTACTTCTTCATTATCATAAATAAATTTAGGATTAGCAATTATTTTATTATAAGTAATATCAAAATATAACTCTGTCATAATCTTTTTAGGTAATATAATATCATTAACTGAACCATCAACTTCTAAATTATTTTTTAGATATAAAAATAAGCCTTTCGTAAATTTATTAAATTGGTCTTTAGTTATCTCTAATTTATCAATTTCTTCTTCTAAAATATCTTCTAATAATTTTTGTTCTTTATTATTTAAATGATAAAGTTTTCCTTCATATAAAACATATTCATAATCATTTTCAATTACTAATATCAAATTTTGTTTTATAAATTGTAAAATATATTTATCATTTTCTTTACTTAAAGTTGATTTTATTGGAAATCCTTCAATTATTTCCGTGATTTTATAATTATTAAAAACAAAAGGAATATTTTTTAAAGTTTTTAAAAAAACTTTGGCAGCTCGAAGTCGATTATAATTTAAAGTTTCTATATAACTGTTATAGGCTTCAATAATTTTTTGACTACTTTCACTAAAATAACAGCAATCAGGATCATAAGTAAAATTTTTACCAAAAGAAAATGTATCATCTTCGCTTTCATAAACATCATAAAAACGGGAAAATTTATTATTTAAATTATATAATTTATCTATGCCAATAGTAATTTTAATATCTAAATAACCCCGTCTATAAAAATAATAACTATCTTTGTTTTTAGTAATATTAACTTCTAATCTTACTTCTTTTTTTATTTTTGAAGATGTACTTTCACTATAACGTTCTAAAAAAGTATTATAATAATCTGTTTTATTAAAGTTATTTGATTTTTTTATATTATTATAAAAATATAAAATAATAGCTGCAACATGTTCGCAACTTCCAAATATCCGATTATTTTGACAATTACATCCTCGAATAACAATTCTTTTCTTATTATCTAAACCAATTTTGGTCTCAAAATATTGGCTTGTATTTTTAATGCGAAAACTATACATCTGACAATTATATTTTTTACTATAATCATTATCTAATCCTAAAAATATAATATCTTTAGGATATCTTTTATTATTATAAGCTTTTGCAAAATCAGTTCGATAGCAAATATTTGAAAAATTTTTTATTGCTTCATATAATTCCATAACTAACCTCTTTTTTTATTAATACATTATCATGCTATTTGACATTTTACAATATTTTTCTAATTTTTTTAAATAAAGAAAAACAAGACTTTAATCGTCTTGTAAAACAGCCTTAATTCTTCTTACTCCCGCGGAAGAACTTTCTTCTTTAATTATTTTAAAATGTCCTAATTCTTTAGTATTTTCTACATGAGGGCCTCCACATAATTCTTTCGAAACATTACCAATGCTATAAACCGTAACAATATCTGGATATTTTTCTATAAACATACATTCAGCGCCACTATTTAAAGCATCTTTTTTATTCATTTCTTCAACAGTTACATCTAGTCCTTCTTTTATCCATTCATTTACTAAATCTTCAGTTTTTCTTAATTCTTCATCTGTCAATTTATGATCGCAACTAAAATCAAAACGCATTCTTTCACTTGTTATATTACTACCTTTTTGATGAACATCACGACTTACTATTACTTTTAAAGCAGCATTAAGTAAATGGGTTGCTGTATGATACTTAGTTTCAATAACCCCATTACCTGCGAGACCACCTTTAAATTTACCACTTGAAGCTGTCCGTGATAACTCTTGATGTTCTTTAAAACGTTTTTTAAAACCTTCAAGATCAACGGAAACATTTTTTTCTTTAGCTAGTTCCATAGTTAATTCAATAGGGAAACCAAATGTATCATATAAATGAAACGCCGTAATATCATCTATAGAATTTTTATTTTTTAAAACCTTTTCAAATTCTTTTAAACCTTTTTCTAAAGTGCGATTAAATTTAATTTTTTCATTTTTTAATACTTCATAAACAACTTGTTCATTATCCTTTAATTCTTGGTAATATTCTTCATATTTCCGAATAATTATTCTAGCTATTTGTTCTTCCCAATCGCTATTAATATCAATGTTTAAATTTTTCGCATGTCTAATAGCTCGCCGAATTAATCTTCTTAAAATATATCCTTGATCCGTATTGCTAGGTTTTATACCAGCATAATCAGCACTTAAGAAAACTGCAGTTCGCATATGGTCGGCAATAATCCGCATACTTTTTTCATTACCTTCATATGGTAAATGAGCAATTTCACTAATTTTATCGATAACATCTTTCCAAATAGAAGAAGTATAGTTATCATTTAACCCTTCTAAAATAGCAGTTGTTCTTTCAACACCCATTCCGGTATCAACATTTTTTTTAGGTAAATCCGTAACTTTCCCCGTTTCATCTTTATAATATTGCATAAAGACATTATTCCAAATTTCTACCCACCGATTATCTTCAGGGTCAAATACAAGAGGAATTTCTTCATCGCTTCGAAAATAAAAAATTTCGGTATCCGGACCACATGGTCCAGTTTCGCCAGCTATCCAAAAATTATCTTTTTCCGTTTTTGCTATTCTTTCTTTAGGAATTCCTAAACTTAACCATTTATCATAACTTTCTTGATCAAAAGGAATATTTTCACTTCCCGTGTAAACCGTAACAGCTAATTTTTCAACTGGTATTTCTAAGACTTTTGTTAAAAATTCAAAACTCCAAGCAATAGAATCATCTTTAAAATAATCCCCTAAAGACCAATTACCTAACATTTCAAAAAAAGTATGATGCGTTGTATCTCCAACTTCATCTAAATCAGTTGTTCTTAAACATTTTTGATAATTACACAATCTTTTTCCATAAGGATGAGCTTGCCCCATTAAATAAGGTATTAAAGGTTGCATACCCGCGGTATTAAATAAAACCGAAGGATCATTTTCTGGTACTAAAGGTGCACTAGGAATTTGTTTATGATCTTTACTTACAAAAAAATTAATATATAAATCTTTTAAATTACTTTTACCAAAACTTTTCATTTTTCTATCCCTTCTAAAAATTTAAATATTTTATTTTTTAAATCTTCTTTTGAGCCATCATTAGCTATAGTATAATCAAAATCATTATAATTATCTAAAGCAACTTCGGTAATATGAGACTGTTCTTCTATTGTCAATTTACTTTGAGAAAATTGATTTTCCACATAAATACTATAAACATTATCTAAATTATTTTTTAAAACTTCAATTTCTTCAGGCATTCTAGCATCGCTAATAATGACATTATGAATACCGGCGAGTTCATAAATGTTTATATCTTCTAACATTCTATTAGTAAAAAATTCTGAATTATATGCTCTTATTTTACTACCAAATTCTTGTAAAAATTGCCGTGGTTTATTTTCACTTATTCCATCCCATTCCGTTAATTCCACAGCAAAATTTTTTAAATATTTGCTATATTGAGTTACTACGCAAGTATCCAATTTATAAATATAATATTCATTTATAAATTTAGCTACTTCACTCTTTCCACTCCCAGCTTTGCCTGCGACTATAAATACTTTCATATTTTCCTCCTTTATAAAAAAAGAACGCTACCAAGGAGGACTTAAAAAAGCCCGGTACCATCCTTTATTTCTTAATTATTTTTAACGAACATAGCCGATTAATCTTAAAAAGCAGCATCAAGTATTCTTTTTATTAGTTTACACCAACCACTAACTCTCTTAAAAAAAGGAAATATCTGAAATCTTTTCTCAACGATTACTTTATTAATATACTATAACCACTTTTTAAAATCAAGTATTTTTACTTAATTTCTGCTATTTCATTATTATTGAAAAAATCAAATTTATTATCTAAAAATTGATAAATAACTTTAATAATTGATAAAATTGGTGTTGCTAAAATCATTCCAATAATACCGAAGAAATAACCAAAGACAAGTAATCCTACAATAATTATTACAGGATGTAAATTAGTAGCTTTACTCATGACTATTGGTTGTAATACATAACTTTCAATTAATTGAACAACACAAGCAATAATTAAAACTCCTAATCCTATTAAAGGACTTTGAGTTAAACCAACAATTGTCGCTACGGCAGTTCCAATATAAGGACCAATGTAAGGAATTAAATCGGTTATACCACAGAACAAACCAAATAAAAGAGCAGCATTTAAACCAACTAAGGTAAAACCAATCACATCACAAATAAATACCATACAAGCTACTAAAAGAGTACCATTAACACATTTTCTTACTTCGGTACCAATATTATTTAATAATTGTAAAGCTTCCATTTGATGTTTACTTGGTAAAAATTTAATTAAAGTATTAGAAATATCATCAAAATCAAATAACATATAAATACCAATTATTAAACCAAATAATATATTACCTACTCCACTAAATAAAGAAGATAAAGCATTAACTATCGTATTAGGTAAAGTTTGTGATAAATTTACCCCATAATTATTAATTGTCGTTAATAAATTATCTTTAATAGTAGCCATATTTAATCCTTCAAATTTAACACTATCAAATATATTATTAATAAAATCACCTATTTTTGTAATTATACTAGGTAAGGTTCCCAATAATTCATTAATTTCTTCATATAAAATCGGAATAAATAATTGAAAAAATAAAATTAGAAATATTATAAATACGGCATAAACAATTATTGAAGCTAGGATTCTAGGCATTCCTTTTTTAGTCATTTTGGTAACTATTGGATGAAATAACCAAGCAATAATAAAACCAATAAAAAGGGGTGATAATATTTTAAATAACGTTCCTAAAAAAGAAAATAGACCTAACATTCTGCCAATTCCAATAGATGCAAAAATAATAGCTATAATCAAAGCAAAATACAATACTTTTAAAATACTTTTACCTAAATATATTATTTCATTTAAACCTTCATTATCAATACTATTTTTCTTTTTAAACATAATTATCCCTCTTATTAATATTATAATATTATTTTATTTATTTAACATATTTTTTTACTTTATTAGACAATTAGTTGACAAAAAAAACTCTTTTATTCTAGAGATTTATCCAATTTTAATTCTTTATCTTTTTGCTTATTAATATTATTTATTAAATATATTAAAAATTCTCTTTTGGAAAAATAGTTTAAATTATTAAATAGTCTATATATTTCATCAATATTAGTTTCTTTACAAGCATTAATCATTAATTTTTTATCTTCAACTCCTACATTATAAGAATTATATTTATTAGCAAAATTACTTAATAAATTTTTATTATTTATAATTGAAGTTAAATATTGAGCTAAATTAAAATTATTAACAAAATCTTTAGTTAATGCTTCCTTAATATCAATAACTTTTTTACCCCGAACTAAAGCTACACATAAATGACCATTCAAGTAACCATCCGCTATATTAGCTCTATCTATAGAATTAATTATTTCTTCTTTAGTAAAGTTTAAAGTAAAAGCATCAATTTCTTCTAAATTACGAGGATTAAATAAACGAGCGATATCTAAAACAGAAATATCGATTAATACTTCTTGACCTTTAATTAATTGTAAAGCCAAACAAAACTTAATTGTTTCCATATTATCCTCCTTTAGCGAAGAGTATATTATAACAAAATATTTTGAAATTTGTCAATGAATTCTTGGGAAAATTATCGTTAGTAAAAAAAAGAATGCCTAAGCATTCTAGTAATTATTATCACTTCTTAAAAATGGAGGTATTTCATATTCTTCGGCAGAAGTTGTTGGTGTCTTTCTTTTAGGAATATCTTCATCATTAAATAAAGCTTCTTCGCCTACTTCATCATCAAATCCTGTAGCTATTACCGTAACTATAACTTCATCTGTTAAATTTTCGTTTTTAATAGCCCCGAATATAATGTTTATATCCGAATTTGCCGCTTCTCTAACAGTTTCGACAGCATCTTCTATTTCAAATAAAGTTAAATTATTTCCTCCTGTTACATTAACAATAGCATTTTTAGCTCCTTCAATTGTTGCTTCCAATAAAGAATTTGCTACGGCTTGACGAGCAGCTTCAATAGCTCGATTTTCACCAGCATTGCAGCCAATACCAATAATCGCTGTACCAGATTTTTCCATTACCGTTTTAACATCAGCAAAATCTAGGTTAATTACCCCCGTTACAGCAATTAAATCAGAGATTGATTGAACGCCACGATGTAAAACATTATCAACTTCTTTAAAGGCATCATCAAAACTAGTAGTTTTATCGATAATATCTCTTAAACGATCATTAGGAATTACGATTAAAGTATCAACATGTTTTCGTAAATCTTCTAAACCAACTAAAGCATTTTCCATTCTTCTTTTTCCTTCAAAACGGAAAGGTTTAGTTACAATTCCGACAGTCAAAGCCCCTTGTTCTTGAGCAATTTCAGCAATAATAGGTGCAGCACCCGTACCAGTTCCTCCACCTAAGCCACAGGCCACAAAAACCATATCAGCGCCACTGCAAGCTTCTTCTAATTCTTTTTTATTTTCCAAAGCAGCAGCTCGACCTACTTCCGGATTAGCCCCTGCACCTCGACCACCAGTAATATCTTTACCAATTTGAATTTTATTAGGGCACATAGAGGCATTTAATACTTGTAAATCAGTGTTAACTACATAAAATTCAACACTTTTAACTCCTTCTTCAATCATGCGATTAACAGCGTTACAACCGCCACCACCTACACCTAAGACTTTAATCTTAGCAATTTGATCCATCTGTAATCCGTTCATATTCTCTCTCCTTAATTATCAAAAAAATATCCAAATATTTTTCCTAAAATTGAATTTTCATTGATATTTATTTTTTTATAACCACTTAATTCTTCTTGTTCTTCAACTGTAAAAATTGAAAAATCTTTATTTCTTAGTCTTAAACGACTATCATAATATTTTATTAAACCAACAGCACTTGAATAAATGTTATTCCGAGCTCCTATTTCGGAAATATTTCCCACATAAACATTTTTAAATATTTGTTCCGCTAGAAATTTAAATTCCCCTATCTCGGTCGTTCCCCCTGCAATTATTATATAACTAATTTCCTTTTTTGTTAAGAGATTTATTTGTTTTTTTGCTAATTTTAGTATTTCAGCTAAGCGGGACATAACAATTTCACTAGCATCATATTGATTAATTTTAACTTTTTCCCCATTTAAATTTTCGACAATTATTGCTTCATTACTACTGGCCATATTTTTGTCAGCTAAAGCAATTGTTTCTTTAATATAACGAGCTTCTTCTGGTCTTATTTTATAAACATAGCTTAAATCCTTATCAATATTTTTTCCTCCCATATTGATAACTTCACTATTAGTTAATATTCCGCGATTAAATATGGCTACTTCCGTAATTGAGGAACCAATGTTTATGGTAGCACCTACTAAATTAGCATCTACTTTATCTTTAAATTCATAAAAATCCCCTAAAGGATTTAAAGCAATATCAAATACTTTAACATCCATTTTTTCTAAACATCTAATGATTATTTCCACATTTTTTCGAGGAACAGTTATGGCTACTACTTTAGTAGCTAACTTTTCACCTTTCATACCGAGAGGATTATCTACTACTTCCGTATCATTAATGCGAAATTTGGAAGGTAATATACTTACTATTTCTTGACCTTCGGGAATTTTTTTATAAACAGTAGATTGCATAACTTGCATTATATCTTGACCACTAATACTATTTTCAGGATTTAAACTAATAGCTCCTTCTAGTAAATAATATAAAGCTCCATTACTAGGTACACTAATTAAAACTTTTTTAATTTTAAGACCAATGTTTTCTTCTGCTTTTTTAAAACAGTCTTTCAAACTTTCGATAGCACTCTCAGGATTAACAATAAAACCATTTTTAACCCCCCTAGAAGGAATATCAATACATGCCAAGATATTTAGTCTTTGTTTAACTATTTCACCAACTACTAATTTAATAGAAGAATCACCAATATCTAAACTTGCAATAATCTTTCGCATATAATGTCTCCCTTTACTATCAATTTTCATTATACAAAAAATCTATTTATTCTGCAACAAAAATTGACAAACATATATTTTTTTACTATAATTATTCATACGATTTTATGAAGGTGACATATATGAATTTTTCAGAAATATTAAAAGAATATATTAACGAATTAATCCTAAATCAAAATAAAACTAATAATAAGGATTTTCAAAATCTTATAACTTACGAAGACTATGAAAAAATATTAACTCCCGTTTTAGAATTAGTTAAAAATAATCCTGAAGCATCTTTTGATGCCCTAAAACAAGAATTATATTATGCCAGTAATATCCGCGAACTTATAAGTGAATTTATTTATCAAAAACAATTAACTCCGGGAATTGTTCTAGAATTTGGAACAAACCATACTCATCAAAGTATCGTTTCAGGTTTAAAGCAAGAATATACTATTTTAAATAATAATAAAGTTTTTTATCCTTTAGAAATGGAATATAACAGTATTTTTGATTTAGCTTCCACCAGTAAAATATTTACAGCTATTTCCATATTAAAACTTAAAGAAGAAAATAGAATTAATTTGCTTACCCCCGTTAAAGAAATTATTCCCGAATTTACGGATTTAGAAGATACAACAATTTTAGATTTATTAAAATTTAATAAACATATTAAAACAAAGGTAAGAATTGATAGTGCTAAAACTAAAGAAGAAGCCGAAAAAATTCTTTTTTCAGCTTACCTTTATCCTGAACAAGAACAAAATAATGCCTATACCGATATTGGGGCTATCATTTTAAAATATGTCGTAGAAAAAGTTACCCATATGCCCTTTACTTCTTATGTTTATGAAACTATTTTAAAACCTTTAAAAATGCATGATACGCATTTAATTATTCCCGAAGATAAAATAGAACGAGTTGCTAATGAAAATTTCTCAATGAAAATTGATAAAAATGGTTTAGTTAAAACAACTATCGATAATGTACCCGGTAAAGTCCATGATCCCAAAGCTTTAGCTTTAGGCATTAATTATGGAATAGCCCCTGGTCATGCTGGCTATTTTTCAACAGTAAGTGATATGTATACTTTAGGAAAATCTTTAATGAATTATGAAATATTAAATAAAGAAAGTGTTCTTAGTATAAGTGAAAATTTAGTAGGCAAAAAAATTAAAAATTTAGATAGTACTTATTATTATGGTTCTTTAGTTTTTGTGAAACAATTAGATCCTAATAGATTAGGAGTATATTATAAAATGAGTGGCAAAACTTTTATGTCTCCCGGTTTTGCAGGAACAACTTTATATGTTGATCCTTTAAATAAAATTTCCCTATTCATGGCCTCTAACAGATTACATAATCGAATATATGACATTTATCCAGATTATCGAGAAAATATAGTTACAAATTATGAAACAGGAAAACAAACCTATATGCTACCTAATGGAACTATTGAAACCGTTAGTTTAAATTTCACAGGTAAAAAAGAAATAATTGTAAAAAAAGCCTTAGATTTATGTATCGAATTTAAATTTTTAGAAAAGATAATGAGTCAAGAAAAAACTTTAACTTTAAAAAAATAATAATTATAATTTTAAAAATTGTTTTAACATATCCTTTTCTTTTTCATAAATTGCAATATCTTCATTTAAATAAGTGAATATTACTTTATCTTTAATATTATAAATATTATTTATTTTATTACCATTATTTATTTTAGAATAAATTTCTTTATCGACTTCAATAATCGGATAGTCTAAAAAATCTTTTACTTTTAATAACTTATAATTATTATTTTTAATATCTTCCAACGTAAAACTATTTTCAATAGCAAAATTACCTTGTTTAGTTCTTACTAAACTATTCATAGTTCCTAACACTTTTAAATTAAAACAAATATCATTAATTAAAGAACGGATATAGGTTCCTTTAGAAACCAAAGTTTTAAATTTAATTATATCATCATGAAAATCTAATAATTCTAAATTATAGATATTAACTTTTCTTTTAGGTAAAGTAATATCTTTTTTTTGCCGAGCATAATTATATAATCTTTCACCATTTATTTTAACTGCTGAATATATGGGAACCATTTGGTCATATGTTTTAGGAAATTCTTGAAAAACTTTTAATATTTCATCTTTTGTTATTTTTCTTACTTTTTCTTGTTCTAAAATATTACCAGTTATATCTAAAGTATCGGTTTTGATTCCTAATTTTATTTCGGCGATATATTCTTTATCAATTGCTGTAAGTAAATTAGTTAATTTAGTATAACTACCAATTAGACACACTAAAGTACCCGTGGCAATAGGATCTAAAGTACCTGTATGCCCTATTTTTTTATATTGAAAAAAGGATGTAAGAAAGTTTACTACATCCCGACTAGTTTTATTAATTGGTTTATTGACAACTATTAATCCTTTCATTTTAACTCTTTTATAATTTTTTCAATTTTTTCACCATAAGCTATTGATTCGTCATAAACAAATTTAAGTTCTGGTGTATGGCGCATATCTACTCTTTCACTTAACATTCCGCGAAAGAAATGACTGGCTTCATTCACTTCTTTAACAAGGGTTTCTTTAGGTAAATCACTTAAAGATGTAAAATATATTTTAGCATAACTTAAATCTTTAGCTAAGTCACATCCCGTTATGGTAATCGATTTTAATATTTCATCACGAGCTTCATTTAAAATGATATCGCTTAAACTTTTAACTATTTCACTAGCTAATCTTGGTATTTTATAACTACTCATTTTACTTCCACCATTTCATAGGCTTCAATTATATCATTTTCTTTAATGTCGGTATAATTAGTTAAAGTAATTCCACATTCAAAGCCTTTTTTTACTTCTTTAACAGAATCTTTTTCTCTTTGTAAAGAAGCAATAGTATCATCATTACAAACTATAACTCCATCCCGAATAATTCTTACTTTACTATTATTTTTAATAACACCATCCGATACATAACAACCAGCAATGTTACCAATTTTAGAAAACTTAAATATTTTTCTAATTTCGGCTGTTCCTATAACTTTTTCTTCATATTCCGGATCAAGTAAACCATTAATAGCATTTTCCATATCTTCAACTAATTTATAAATTATAGTATATAATCTAATATCTACATTATATTCCTTAGCAATTTCTTTGGTAATATTACTTGGAACTACATTAAAGCCAATAACAATAGCATTTGAAGCATTAGCTAAAATAACATCACTTTCCGTAATTGTTCCAATGCCACTGCGAATAACTTTAATTTTAGCATCCTTAGCTTCAATTTTCTCTAAGGAATTTCTAACTGCTTCTTCACTTCCGCGAACATCACATTTTAAAACAACATTAATTTCTTTATTTCCTTTTTCAATAGAAGCAAATAAATCATCTAAAGTTAAATTTTCTTTTTTATTAGTATGACTTTTTAATAATTCTTTTCTTTTTTCCGCGACCGCTTTAGCTTCAGTTTCGGTTTCAAACGCCATAAATTTATCGCCCGCGCTAGGATTTTCCGTTAAGCCCGTAATTTCAATAGGCATAGAAGGTCCGGCAATAGCAATATTTTCTCCTAAATCATTTTTCATAGTTCTAACTTTAGCATAAGATGAACCAACAACTATTGGGTCTCCAATTCTTAATGTTCCATTTTGAATTAAGAAACTAGCAATACCACCCACATTTTTATCTAAACGGGATTCAATAACAGCTCCAAGGGCATAACGATTAGGATTAGCTTTTAATTCATGCATTTCCGCCACTGTCAAAATAGTTTCTAAAAGTAAAGGTATTCCTTCCCCAGTTTTGGCAGAAATGTTTATAAAAGGATATTCGCCACCCCAAGCTTCAGGAGTAATACCAGCTTCAGCCATTTCAGTTAATACTCTTTCGATATTAGCATCTGGTTTATCGATTTTATTAACTGCTACAATAATTGGTACTTTAGCACTTAGAGCATGATCAATAGCTTCCTTAGTTTGAGGTTTAACCCCATCATCAGCCGCTACAATTATGATAACTATATCCGTAACACTTGCTCCTCGCGCCCGCATTTGGGTAAACGCAGCATGTCCCGGAGTATCAATAAAAGTTATCTTATTTCCTTGATAATCGATTTGATAAGCCCCAATATGTTGAGTAATTCCTCCAAATTCCTTATCAACTACATGACTAGAACGAATATAATCTAAAAGTGTCGTTTTTCCATGATCAACATGTCCCATTATAGTCACAATAGGAGGTCTAGATACTAAATCTTCTTCTTTATCAATTATTTCAAATTCTTCAAAATTAGCTACATCTTGAGTTTCTTCTTTCTTTAAAGTTTTACCATAATCAAGGGTAAGTAATTCAGCAGTTTCAAAATCTATTTTTTGATTTTGATTAAGCATAATTCCTAATTTAATTAATTTACCAATTACATCGACAACATTAACTCCCAAATTACTAGCTAATTCACTCACGGTCATACCTTCTTTAAATAAAACTACGGTATCCGCGATTTCATTTTTCATTAATTTATTTTTATGCTTATACATTTCTTTTTTCAAATGATCATATTCATTATTATTGTTATTTAAAGTATCTTTTTTCTTTAATTTTTCCTTTTTTACACTAGAACGCATTTCTTTATTAATACTATTACTAGTCATAATTTCATCTACTGCTTCATCTATTTCTTCCGCTTCATCATAACTAATTTCCGTATCACTACTTATTAAATTAATAGTATTATCTAGCATAATAATATCATCATCTGTAAGTAAATCATCACCAGCTTTAACATTAATATTTAAATCATTACATTTTTTTAATATTTCCGCAACGGACATATTTACATCTAAAGCATAATCTTTTACAGTCATTTTTCCCCACCCTTTCTTATTTTAATTTTAATATTAATTCTTCATATATACTTTCTGGTATTTCTACTTCTAATACCCTATCTAATATTTTACTTTTTTGGGCTTTTTTTATGACTTCAATGTCTTTTTTTAAATAAGCTCCTCGCCCATTAGCCTTACCTTTCTCATCATCTATAATTATATTTCCCTCCGAAGTTCTTACTACTCTTATTAAATCTTTTTTTTCACATTTTTCATGAGTAATTACACAACTACGCATGGGAATTTTTTTTATTTTCATGTTTTTTCCTCGTTCTTCTTTGACCATCTAAGTATTCCATATTTTTCGAAATTACATACCTTATATCGTTAAGATCTGCTTTAGGATTTCTTTCAAATGTTTGCCAAACCATAGCTCTAATTTTTTTTAATTGGAAATCATTATATTCTTCAGAATTTCCAAATATGATTAAAGATGATGGTGCATCTTCTAAACGAATATAGCGACTACAAAAAGGACATATTGCATAATTTTCTTCCAAAATAACCATTTCATGTTTACAATTTTGGTTAATATAATTATATCTTTCATAACAATTATTAATTATTTTTCCTAAAGTATTATCAATATTAGCACATTCTTTTTTATATCCTTCACTTACACTAGAGCTTTCTAAAAAATATTTCATATATTCGGTTGTTTCTTTATCCTTTAATAAATCCCAACATTGTTTTTTTAGTCTTTCTATTTTTTCTTGATAATCAATAATATTTCTTTTTAACTCTTCGGAATCCTTAATTCTTTCAACTAAATCCATAAACAAATCCCCCTTTAATTTTTACTATTTATTACCTGCTTCGTTTATTTCTTCCATAGTTTTTATTTCTAAATGATACTTCGTTAATTTAGAAGCCAATTTAATATTACTTCCTTTTTTACCAATTGCTAAACTAAGATTAGCTTCATTAACAATTACTAAAGCTTCCTTTTTTTCAGGATCAGGTATACTTACTATAACATCCTTTGCTGGACTCATAGCATTTTTAATAAATTCAACTGGATCTTCACTATATAAAACTAAATCTACTCTTTCATTTCCTAATTCTTTTAATATACCCGCGATTCTTGAACCTCTTTCGCCAATACAAGCACCAATAGCATCAATATTAGGATTAGTAGAATAAACAGCAACTTTGCTTCTTACTCCTGGTTCTCTAACTACTTGTTGTAAAATAATAGTTCCATTAGCTAATTCAGGTATTTCATGTTCAAATAATCTTTTAACAAAGCCATAATGTTTGCGTGATAACATTATAACAGGTCCCTTCGTATTATTTTCAATTTTCGTAATATATACTTTTATATTAGAACCCATTATGATTTTTTCATCAGGAATTATTTCTTTTTTAGGTAAAATTCCTCTGGTTCGACCTAAATCAATATAGTAATTTTTTTGGTCTTCCAAAGCTACCATACCTATCATTAATTCATATTCTTTACCCGTAAATTCTTCAATAATACTATTTTTTTCAGCTTCTCTTATTTTTTGCATTACAACTTGTTTGGCAGTTCCCGCGGCTACTCTTCCAAAATCTTTTGGAGTTACTTCTTTTTCAATGGTTTCCCCTACTTTAATTTTAGGTGATATTTTTTGGGCATCTTCCAATAATATTTGAGCATCGCGATTAATAGTAGGTTCAATTTTGATGACATTTCCTTCTTCATCTGTTTCTTCTCTACCATCATCATATTCGCTTACAACTACTAAATAAGAATAAACTTTAACATCACCAGTTTCTCGATTGATATCTACTCGTACATTGGTTTTACTATCAAAATTTTTCTTATAAGCTGTAGTTAAAGCGGTTTGTAAAGCATCAAAAATAATATCCTCACTAATATTTTTTTCTTTAACTATCAAATCTACTGCTTTAATTAATTCTTCACTATTCATAATTAACCTCTTTCCTTACTAACAACATCCAATATATAATTTTCTTCAGGAATATCCATTTTATCTACTACATTATTAACAATACTCGTAGCATCAACTATTGTATCTAAATCAATGCCCCCTATTTTATCTAATGTAACAGTTAAAAATTTATATTTACCCTTTACTTCATATTCCACAGCATCAACAATAATTTCCTTCTTTTTTAATTCTTTTTGTAATTTTACTTTTAATTCATCTAATATATTTTCCATTTTCACCTCACAATTAAGAAGAAAAGTGGGAATATTATGTCCCACTTTCTTTAAGTCATTGATATTATAACATATTTATTTTAAATATCAAATATTTTTTTAGTAATAAGTTGTATAGTAATCATCAACCCAAGAGCACTCGACTTCACGAGAATTAGTAGATTCATTACTACAATATGAAGATCCCACATTTTGTGAAGTCCAATTTCCCCAGTCTTTACAGCCAAATTTTTCTAAAGGACATGATGGAAAACCAGAACATGAACAAGGATTTATTGCTGTACCTACTTCATAGCAAATACATCCACCACCGCCAACAAACAAAGAACCTTGAACTCCTACTGTTTTTGAACAATAGCTTGAACATGCTGACGAACTACTAGCTTCTCCAAAATATCTTTCTTTTTGACATTTACTACCACTAAAATTTGAATATCCTGAAGGACAATCCCCGTCTCTTGAGCAACCACTCTGATTCCATGATTTACAAGCTCCACAAGCAGAATCACTTCCTGAGTTATAGTTTGAACAAGTACGTGTTTTTTTCACATAATGGCCTCCACTTTGCACTAGGCTAGAATTTACAGGTACCGAACAATTTCGACTATTTCCTAATTTATCTGATATTGCTACATTAGATGTAGATGTTAATCTTGTAAATGAGAATGTTGCACTAGAGCAACCACTACCAACTGTTTCCGTACATCCAACGGTTCCTGATACTCCACTTGTACCAGTTGAAGTTTTATTTACTGTTCCACATGTTGGAGCATCTTTATCTACATAAACATTATAAGTACAAGTTTGATTATTTCCTGCCTTATCACTTATCACGGTACTTCCGGTTGTTGTTGTTCCTGAGGCATAAGAAACTGTATAAACTGCTTGGGCACATTGACTTCCGGTTGTCACAGTACAATATTGATTTATCGTTCTGGTTGCACTGGTCCACTGATTAGAAGCATTTTCCGCCGTTCCACATGTCGGAGCATCTTTATCTACATAGACATTATAACTACATATTTGACTATTTCCTACTGCATCACTTATTGCGATACTTCCCGTTGTCGTTGTTCCACTATCATAAGTTGCATCAAATGTTGCTTTCGCACAACCACTTCCACCTGTTTCCGTACAATGTTGTTTTATAATTCTAGTTGCATTCGTCCACTCAATAGAAGCATTTTCCGCCGCTCCACATGTTGGTGCATCTTTGTCTACATAAACATTATAGGTACAGGTTTGACTATTTCCTGCCGCATCACTTATCACGGCACTTCCGGTTGTTGTTGTTCCTGAGGCATATGTATTTGTATATATTTCTTGTGCACAACCACTTCCATTTACATCTGTACAATATTGATTTATCGTTCTTGCCGCATTCGTCCACTGATTAGATGCATTTTCGGCAGTTCCACACGTTGGAGCATCTTTATCTACATATACATCATAGGTACATGTTTGATTATTTCCTACTTTATCACTTATTGTTATACTTTTTGTACTTGTTGTTCCTGATGAATATGTAGTTGTATATATATCTTGTGCACAACCACTTCCGTTTTCATCTGTACAATATTGATTTATTGTTCTTGCTACATTCGTCCATTCCTTAGATGCATTTTCTGCCGTTCCACAGGTTGGTGGCGTTTTATCTATTCTACTTACATAACATTCTGGTACTGTTTCTTCTTGAGTCTTACTATTTATAGCCTTATAACATATTGATTCTACTCCTTCGGTATCATCTAACCAACTTGTATTTGTTTCACTATTATTACATACATCATTTCGACATAATTTTACTTGGTATTCTCCGCTTCCTTTTTCTTCAGTTATGGTTATGGTACTATCACTACCACTCCAATCATTATTTTTATTTGTCCCACTTACCTTCATTACTGGCATCTTATCTGTTTTTATTACTATTTGTTAATTTTTAATTTATTTACACCAATATATTGCAATTTTGAAAAAATTAAAATAGCCAAACAAGAGAAAATGGG
>CANRAL010000021.1 GCA_947628585.1 uncultured Bacilli bacterium
TAAAACTTTATTTAATTAAAAAGAGAGCATTCTTTATAAGCTCTCGTTTTAACATGACTTAGTCTGAATAGTTACTAAATACTAATTTTTTTATGCGAAAGTACTTGCAATTATTCAAAAATCATATTATACTAAAATAGTCTTATGAAATAAGACAGTGCCTGCCCAAGTGGCGGAATAGGTAGACGCACAGGACTTAAAATCCTGCGGGTTTAATAGCCCGTGCCGGTTCAAGTCCGGCCTTGGGCACCAAATAGCCAATAACTCCCGAAAATACGGGAGTTTTATTATTTCTACTTCTTATTTACCTCTTAATTTTTGAAAAAATTAAAAAAATGAATAAAAAAAGTTGAAAGATAGACTAATTTTTTGATCTATCTTTCAATGCCATTTAATCTATTTACAGTTTCTTTTTTCTTTTGGATTAATAGTTATTTATCTAAAGATGGGTTAAGTGTTGATAAAAAAGAAAGTAAAGCAATAATTCGCTCATATAGTGATATAACTGTAACTGTTAATGTTCTTTATATATTAGGATTTTTAACATTATACTTTTTAAATGAAATAAATGTTAATATATTAGGATAATATATACATAATTTGGGTTGCATTTCTTTTTACGATTATAGTAGAAAAAATAAATATTGCAGTTATATATGGTACCCAAAAAGCAAATAATTAAACTTGCTGAAAAAAAGTACAAACAAAAATGACAGAATGACGGGTAAAATTAGGAGATACCCGTCCAAAATTTCCTGTCATCCTGTCATTAGTCATTAAAATAGTGTGAATCATACTATTTTTTTGTTCTTTTATATAGCGAAAAGAGGTGAAGGTTGAAAATAATAAAAGTATTTGGAATTATGCTATAGAAAAAAATAATCAAGCACGATTATTAACTTTTTATAATGTAGCAAAAGTATTATTACAAGATTTAAATTGTATCGTATGTTTAGAAAGTTCAGCTGATATTTTAGGTTACTCTAATGGTGGTTTTAGGCATCAAATTTATGTATATTCCGAAGAAGATTTTAATTTACCTTATATTAAATGTTTTATCGTAAAAGATATAAAAAGCATTCCTTTTATTGAAGATAATGGAATTAAAATATCTCCAATTAGAAATGCAATACTTGATATGTTAAAAAAAAATGAAACTGATCCACAAGTATTATATGAAACATTCGCCAATTATTATTGTAATAATAACTCTTATGATGGATTAAATATTCCAAAAGAGTTAGAATCTAAAGCTAATCATTATAAAGAAGAAGGTAAACTTTTTTATAATAATTAATATTTTTTTACTTTTCTCTACCGCATAACCAATCTAAAGATACATTATATTTTTTACAAATTTGATATGCGAAAGCAGTTAAAATTAAAGTTTTACCTGTTTCATAAGCGGAAATAGTTGAAGATGTCGTATTAAGTTCACCAGCTAAATCTCTTAATGTTAAATTGTTAACTTCTCTTACATTTTTAATCCTTAATCCTATTTCTTTTTTATTTAATTCTTTTAAATAATTTATATTATTGTATGTTTTTGATTTTGATAACTTAAAAATATAATCCATTGAAACTTTATAATAATTACAAAGTGAATTTAAATGTTTTAAAGGTATTATTTTTGTGCCTGTTTCCCAAGAAGAGTATGTTCTACAATGAATTCCAAGAATTTTAGCAATATCTTTTTGCAATAAATCGCTATACTCTCTTAAAGTAAATAAATTAGTTTCCATCTTGCACCACCTAATTAATTTTCCCATTAAAATGAAAAATCATTAGTTCTATGGCTATACATACGAGCAAAATATGTTATAATATTAATAGAAAAAAATATGAGGTGGTATGATAAATATGAAAAAGAAAAAAACAATTTTACTTTTAGTAATAGGAATATTGATAATAATAACCTTATCATTGCGAGTAACATATTCCTATATGAAAGCTAAAGTTGAAAAAGGAGAAAATACTAATATTACTGTCAGTACTTGTGCAAAAATTCAATTAAAAGATAATGGTAATTCTATAAATTTAGAAAATACATATCCTATGGATGATAGTATGGGATTAGAAACTAAACCATATGAATTTGCAATTAGTAGTACTTGTGAAGATTATGTTGGATTTAATTTATATTTAATAAGTTTAAATGATAACCAAATCGAAGATAATAATATTCATTTTGCAATTACAAATAAAAATAAAATAATATTAAGTGAAGGAATATTAAATAATCAAGAAAAAAGTGAAAAAGATTTTAGTACCGAAGAGTTAAATGAATTAGATATAGGAATAAAAGGAATACATAAAAATATTTATAAAATATTAAATAAAGCTATGCCATTAAAAGGTGAAAGTACTTATCAATTGTATCTTTGGGTGGATAAAGATGCTACCAATGAAACTATGAGAAAAAATTTTAGAGTTGGATTAAGTATAAAATCATATGAAAGAGAAAATAATTTAGCGGTTGATTTATCTAATAATGGTTTTGATGGAAAATTTAAAAATGGTGCCACAATAAAAAAAGATGATGAAAATAACTTTGGATTATATCTTGATGGTAAAGATGATTATGTAGATATTGTTGATTTACCAAAAACAATTGATTGGGCAAATGGATTTACCATAGAATTTGAAGCAAAATGGTTAAATTTAAATTATTGGAGTCGAGTTATTGATTTTGGTAATGGCCCAGATGCGGATAATATTTTAATAGGGAATGTTGAGAATACTAATAATTTAATGCTATCATTAAGAATTGGTAATAGTGCATTTCCAAATGAAAAAATTTTTGATAATATTATTGAAATAAATAAAAAGAATAATTATAAATTTGTTTATCAAAAGAATAATAATGGTTACGAAGAAACTTTATATAAAAATAATTTACTCATTGAAAATGTTAGTTACGAATTAACTGATACAATAAAAAATATAAAAAGAACTGAAAATTACATTGGAAAATCTAATTGGGAAGTTTATGGTGCCGATAAAAATTTTTGTGGATATATATATTTTTTAAAAATAACTGATTCAAAAAATGATCTAATTATTTATTATGATTTTAGTAAATAATTTAAATAATAAAATGTATTAATAATTTATGTAATTATGATTTTTACCTCTTATTTACCTCTTAAAATTTTAAATTTTTATAATATTTTTTAATTTTTTTTAAATTTTACTAATTTAAAAAAGCCCGAAAATACGCCAAATTAAACTTTATTAAAAATTTATAAACTATAAGTATAATCCCGGCCTTGGGCACCAAATAGCCAATAACTCCCGAAAGTATGGGAGTTTTTTCTTTATTAAAAACTTTTCACTTTAATAAAAGAACTATAAATTTTTGTCAATTATAGTTCTTTTTCTTTATTATATTTTCAATTGCATAACAAGAGATATGAATATTATTATTTTTTTAATCTTAAAGCTCTTACAGTAGATTGATGACATCCAGCCTTTACTATTTCTAATTGCGCATTTAAATCATATTCATTTTCTGGCGAATGAGTCATATAAAAAGCGTTTGCTTCGTCTAAAACATCATCAGGAAATTGTTGAAGTATTTCCGCAATAGAAGGTTTAAAAAAGCCCACATAACCATAAGTATGATAACATGGAAACTCTGCAAGAGTTTTAGCATCGGTCATATCAACTTTAGCTCTAATATCATCATCAACATTCCATAAATAGGCAACATTTCTCATCATTTTAACATTATATCTTTTTAAATAATAATAAACTTCATCAATAGATACTATGGGTTTAATTCTTTTATATCTAGCTAACAATTCATCATCAGTTAAATAAGGCAAAATTATTTTGTTACGAATATTTCCATTTTCACAAATAGTTTGTAAAATAACTTTTCTATTGTCTAGTACTTCTTGATTTAATACTTTCATCTCATTCATACTTAATCCTCCTCAAAAACAAGATTTATTATAAACATTAATCTATTATATGTCAAATATAAGAGTTTATATTTTTTCATGCTAAAGAGCAAAAAAATTTTTTAATTTTTTTATTCATAACTACTATGTATTTTTTTCATTTTTAGTTTCATTAACTTTTAAATTTTTTTTATTTTTTAATTAATCAAATAGCAACGTATTACTTGAATATATATATATATATATATGGTACAATGAAGAAAATAGAATAGAGCGAAAAGGAGTAAATATTTTTATGAAAAAGAATCAGTCCCAAAGAAAAAATTTGATTTATTTAATTATGGGTGTCTTAATCTTGCTTTTGATTGTAGTAGGAGCAACCTACGCATTTTTTCAATCAAGATTGGGAACAGGACAATTTTCGGCGGCGAATGTTACAACTGGTACAATAGATAATCTAACATTTAGTGTAAATGATATTGATGCTGGTCAAAATAATAACTACGTTATTGATAGTGATTTGGAAACAAGTCAAGAGGATTTAACACCAATTATTATTACTGCCACTCAAGATAATTTTGGAAAAACAAATACTTCATTAGGAGACGGAGTAGAGGCTAGAGCAACATTAAAAGCCAATAATACTACAAATAAAGCAGAAGCAGCTTATAATGTATTTTTTATTATAGATAATAACGATTTAAAATATACAGACGGTAATAAACCAGAATTAATTTTAAAAGTAACAGCACCTGGAAGAATGGGAGAAGTAAAAAACATTCCGGGATTAAAATACCATGATGCTGATATTAATAATCCTAATGATGTAAGTGGATTTGATATAACCGGAAAAACTGGTGGCTTTGCAATAACCAAAGGTTTTAAAATTACAGTAGGCGAAAATGACGGTGGTCAAAAAGAAGATGTATGGAAAGTTGAAGTATTTTTAATAAACTTACCTTCTGATCAAAATAGTAATACTAATAAAACTATAACTGGGAAAGTTGAAATAACAACTGGGGATGAAGAGGGAATATACACCATTGCCCAAATTAAAAAAATTGATCCTATAACAACGTCAACTAGTATTAATGCTACTTTAGATATTATAGCTGGAACAAATTCATTATCAGAGTACTGGTTTGCTATTGAAGAAAAAGGTTCAATAGCAACTGCAAGTTTAAAATCAAAAAATGATATAAGTAATTGGCAAATGGAAACTACGAATGAACATTTATTTTCTGGTCTAAAGCCTTATGCCAATTATACAATTTATGGTTATGTAGTAGATAAAGAAGGATTTGAGTCAGATCTTTATGAAACTGAATTAATAGCAACTGATGCCATATTACCAACAGTCAATGATGTTCAATTAGATACTAAAACAGCTGATAGCATCACAGTAAAAATAACCTCAACTCAGGGTACGCTGGCAATTGAAACTTATGAATATAAAATAAGTGGGGGAGATTTATCAGAGCCAAGATTAGAAGAGGATAACGCTTTAACTCATACTTTTAGAGATTTAAAAGATGAAACTTCTTATACTATTAGTGTCAGAGCCAAAGACGTTAAAGGTAATTATGGAGCTGAAACAGAATTAAAAAATATAACAACTAATAAAAAAACTTTAACAGAATATTGTGCTAATCAAACATTAGCAACTTGTATACCTCAAAATTATCAAAATGATAAATCTTTAATTTATCATAATGCGGCGGCTGTTGCTAACACTGATATGGAAAATAAAAATTTAATTGCTGGAGATGATTCCTATCGTTATAGCGGAGCAGATGTATTACTTCCTATGTTTGGCATTTGGGAAGCCGCAAATAATTACGTTTGTTTGGACGATAAAATTACAGGGCCTTGTACTTCTGATGAAGATTTATACCAAATAATAGGATTTTTCAAAAATGAAAGCAGTAAACAATATGAAACTAAACTAATTAAAACTTCGGTTGCAAAACCAACACAATTAGGCACAAGCAATGCATATGAAAGCGGTAATTACTATAGTTGGAATTCGACATATGGTACCGATGATTTTTTGGATAATTCAAATATGTGGAAAGATAGTAATTTAAATACAGAAAATTTGAATAAATTTTATTATAATTATATAACCAATCGTGCCACATATTTACAAAATCATATTGTAGATCATAATTGGATAGTTGGTGGAATGCCAAGCGAAGAATCTTTGTATCAAAATGTCTTCGATGTATATTCATATGAATTGGGTAATAATAAAGTTAAAACTACTGATCGTTTTTGCACAACTTCTAAGAAATATGATTTTAGAGAATGTAATCAAACATATGATTTAGAATATCCAGCTAAAATTGGCTTGCCATACTTAAGTGATATTTTATATTCTAGTCTTCCTCGGAATTGGAATTCATTGAGTGAATATGTAGAAACTTATAATGTAACACTTGAAACTTGGTTAAAAGATAATCATTCTTATGATACTGATTGGACTATAACAAGAGCATATAATAAAGACAATGCAGAAGCCAATTATGCTTTAGGAAATAATCAAAATGATATATTTTATGCCATTACTGTTACAGACACTGGCTTTATACGTCCTACATTTTATGTTGATTCTTCAGCTAAAATAACTGAAGGTGCTGGAACCCAAGAAAATCCTTATCGTATAGGTTTTTAACTAAAATGGGCAAGAAATTGCTCTTTTTAATTGCCCCTATCTATTTCATATAATTTTTTTTGTTATACAAAAAAAGCTAAAAATTATTCTTTAGCCTTCTGTATTTACTTTTAAACGAAATGGATTAGAAATGCTTCCATTTCCGCCTATTGTTTTTGTTGTTGATGTTAGGTAAAAAGTTGGTCTTACTCTCTCAATTCTATATACATAATTGGATGAAACTGTTGCATCAGGATCAATATCTGCAACTTCCCGTTTATAGCCGTTGGAATATCTTGTTAATGCCCATTCGGTATTACCAATTGTTAACCAATCTTCATCTTCAGACTGACTATATCCACTATGTCCGTCTAAATGCCAATATTTAGAATTAGCCGAATACATAAAGTCACTTACATAAGCTAGGCCTATTTTGGCATTATGGGTAATTACTTCTTGAATGCATGGTTCATTATTTTCACCATACTCACATCCTTGTAAATTATCTAAAGTAATTTTATTATCTCCCACTTCATAATCATAAACTGTTTTAGCATCTACATCTCGCATATTTTCTTTTGATAATCCCCCGACTTGCCATGTATGCTCGCTAATCAAATCTTGCCATTTTTCTTCTAAATAAGTATTTAAATAATAACCATTTAAATTATCCTTATTTAAATTACTATCTTTCCACACATTATAATTATTATCTTTAGTTGTATCATCTACACCATAGGTGTTATTCCAATAAAATTTATTTTCACTTGTAGAATCGAAAGCGAGGCCATCACCCAATTCCGTAGGAGTTGCTGCCGTTGCTTTTATTAGCTTAACTTCATATTGATCTAAACTATTTTTAAATATACCAATAATTCGATACAAATGGCTATCATTTTCGCCTTCACAAGTTTCTGTTCCAAAACAAACATAATTATTTACTTCAGCATTTGATCCACTATAACGATAAGAATAATCACCTGCTTCCAAATTATAATTTGGTTCTCCATCATAATCGGGATTTCCATCATGATAAATTAATGTATTATTTTTATTATTTATTAAATAATCCGCAAAAATTTGTTCTTTATTTTCCACTGTTATATTTCTGACCGATAAACCTAATTTAAATGTTTGATCCATCGTATCATTTTGGGTATCTTTATCTACCCATAAATATAATTTATAGGTAATACTACCTTGACTGTTAACTTCATCACTATAAATTTTATATATATTTTTAGGAGTACCATTTATTCCAATTCCTAATTGTGTTAATTCTTCTTCCGTAAAATCGGGTCTACCATCAGCCACATTATCAAAACTTAATAAATCAGTTAGTAAAGTAACCCCATTACTATCAGTTAAAGCAAAACGAATATCATCATCATTTATTTCATTATCACTTAAGCTAGTTAAATATAATGTAAAATCAGAATAATCGTCACAACTATTAGTAACTATAAATTCATATGGTTTAATTGTTTCTAAAGCCACATTATCATCCATAGGATAAGTATTTTTTAATTCAAGTGATTGACTATTGCTATCTAATAATTGGATTTTAGAACAAGTATTTATAGTTATATTTTTCCCCCCGTCATCCTCAATTACTTGACTTTTCATATAGGCAAACGCAATTTGCATAGAACTAACAATTAAAATTGCTATGCCAATTACTACTAAGGCTATTTTTCTTTTCATATAACACCACTTTTCTTTTTTATTATTTTGTAACAGTTATATCAAAAAATGATTACTTTATTATTTTATATTCAGCATAATTTTATCAAAAATTAAAAGAAAAAGCAACTTAGTTCGTTACTTAGTTCGTTACCTTTTTCTTATTCTTATTTTTGTTCTTATTGTTTCTAAAAATATACCTATTAATAAAACTTTTAGCTGTATAATTATATAAACTATTCAATTTATTTTCGGTATAATATTTATAATTACCTTTATAACCTGGGTTGTTTAATAAATAATTTAGAACAGTATCAAAATCTTTATTTTTAATACTAACTTCCGTAATTTCAGAAATTTTTGTTAGCAATTTATCTTTATTAGTAATTGATAAATGATTGGGAATAAATTTATTATTATAAATATTAAAATCATTATGCTTAATATCTTTTAATTTAAAAGTATCCTTTTTAGTTTTTATATTTCGTTTAATTCCACTATAAAAATTATTATTCCAAATATAATCGGTATATAAATGAAGAAAATATCCCCAATACAATGGATCTTTAGAAATTAAATTTTTTCGATATTTTCGATAAAAGCGAAGATAACCATTTTCCTCTTCCGTTTTTAAATGAGTAAAATCATGAGGTATATGTTTTGAAGCCTCTACAATTTTACCATTATTAATATCAGGTAAAATATTTGCAAACATATATATTTCATAATATTCATTATTAAATTTTAAATATTTATTAACTCTTTTGGCAATTGCTAAATGTGTTTCCCAATTTGGCATTTCTTTTTCTTCCCTTCAATTTATTCTTTATAGTTATATTCCTTTAATTTTATATTTATCCAATTATCTAATTGTTTCTGCAAAGGTAAAAATCCTAAACGTGATTCCATGATCTGGCCAGGCAAAACTTCCGTTTTATAATTTATATTTTTAATTGATAATTTTAATTGTAATTTTATTTCGTTAACTTCTAGGACTTGGCAATATATTACTTCGCCCATTTTAACATATTTATTGATGTCTCCAACAAAATCATGAGAAATTTCGCTTATATGGATTAGCCCATTATAAGAAGAATCAACATGAACAAATATTCCGTATTTTGTTATTCCCGAAACTTGAGCTTTAATAATATCTCCTTCTTTATAATCTGCCATTTTAAACTTCTCCTAATGTAAGTATATCAAAATTTTAAAACTTTAACAAGGCAATTAAAAATGGCTTGAAACAATAAGTCGAAAAGTATATAATTTAGTTGGTGAAAAAAATGGATAATAAACTTAATGCTGAAGATAAAATAAAAGAAATTTTAGAAAAAATGCGGCCATATTTAAATATGGATGGCGGAGATGCTCAATTTATAAAATATGAAGATAATTATGTTTACATAAAAATGACAGGAGCATGTAGCAATTGTGCTTTTCAAGATAATACTGTAAATGAGGGGTTATTAGAAATTTTTAAGAGCGAAGTTCCAGAAATAAAAGGAATAATTAATGTTGATTTATAAGCCAATCAATTTTTTCAATTTTAGCATATTTGGAAATTTCTAAATAGGCTTTTTTTAAAAATATTTCATAATCATTAACTTTACTAATAATAGGAATCAATTCGTTTTCATCACTTTCGCTATTCATAATATTTTCATAAATATCAAAATAATATGAAGGATAAAGTAGCCTAGCGAATAACATATGGTAATTATATATAGATAAAGGGTTAACTTGTAAGTAATGTGTTAATTCTTCTATAGCACTTAAATCCGAATTGCTAAAAAATAAAGCTTTAAGATATTCAGCAATATCCCGTACTTCTAAATCAAAAATAAAGGATAACGGATTTAGATAATTAAGCTTAATATTAGGATAAAAAATCCGACGATGGGCTAAGACAATTTTTTCTTTATAATTGGGATAAATAGCATTAATGTTATTAACATAACTAATAGCGTTTTCCGCTAAACCAATGTAATAACTTAAACTTTCAATAACTGTGTATTTTTTTTGACCTAATTCATAAATTTGATTTTCGATATAGTCAATTTTAGCGCTCCATAGTTGACCCCAATTGTTACGATATAGTTTGCTTTGGGGAAAAGATAAAACTAACTTTTTGTTCATTTCATAAATATCGATTATATCGTAAGATTCTGTTAAATTATTAACTGCTAATAAAATATAATTGTATTCACCAACTTTAGTTAAAACATTATTATCTTTATTATATATAATCTCATGAGGCATTATGCCTTTTTCTTTCATATTGGAAAGGCAAATTAAAATATCGTCTAATTCTTCTAAAAGACGATTATAAAATACAAAAAAGTAATCACGATTATTATATTTAAAGTGATATTTTCCGTCTTTTTCTTCAATATCATCAACATCAATATTATAGAAAAAATGGATTGTTTCTTTCATACTATATTATATAATTAATACTTGATTTTTATAACTTTTGCAAATAAAAAAGTCACAAATTGACTTATTTATTAAACTTTGAAACTAAGGCATCAAACATATTTTCACATGCTTTTAGAAATACTGTTTTTTCTTCTTCAAAATTAATATCACTTACTTGTTCATTGATATTAGGAACAGGTTCCACACTTGGAGTTTCCATTTGAGGCATAACTGGAGCTACTGGTTCTATAGGAGTAGGTTCTACAACTTGACTTGCATTTATTTCTGGGGCTGAGACAGGAGCTTCAGGCATAGGTGGATTCGTTGGAACTTCCATATTACTATTATTTATAACTTGTTCTGGTGTAACAACATCAGGATTTACATTCATTTGAACACTTGCATTAACATTTGCATCCATAGGAGTTACAACATCACTTGGGGCAGGTGCTGCTTCCATTTGAGGCATAACTGGAGCTACTGGCTCTACAGGAGTAGGTTCTACAACTTGACTTGCATTTACATCTGGCGCTGAGGCAGGAACTTCAGGAGCTGGTACTGGAATTTCCATTGGATTACTTGGAGTATCATCAGTATCATCAGCCTTTTTTAAAACATCAAAAGAAGCAACCGGTAAAGTTAATTGTTTATAATAAATTTCTTCACCTTCATATTGATCTAATGTATTAACTTTAATAATTTGATTTCCAGCAATTATATTTCTTAAATTTTCTTTAATAGCATTCCATTCATTAGCATCACTAATAGTACTAATTTTATTACCTTCTAATTTAGAAATTAAAATAACAGGTAAACCCATACTACCAACAGATTCATTATCTAAAACAGCATAATCACCATAAGTTCCTTTGAAAGCAACTAATAAATTCTTTTCTACTACACTTCCTGATGTTAATGTTATTTTAATTTTCTTCATTATAAATCAATCCCTTCTATTCTTATACAAACATTATAGCAAACATTATTTGTAAATTCAATTATTTTCTTTTTAAAATAAAGTATTTACAACCATAAGCACAATATTTATTAATATATTCTTTTATATTATCATAATCATTTATAGTATTATAATTTTTATTGCTTTTCTCATTAAATCCTTTTAAACGTAATTTGCCATATGCGTAATCACCTAAAATATAATCATAATTCCAAAAATAATCCGTAATTTTTTCGTTTAAAAGTTCTTCATCTATATTAACATTATTATTTTCAATAATCTCATATTCTATATTATTTATTAACATAAAGCCCCCTAGAAAACTAAAAATTTAAATATAGCTCCAATCATAATCAAAGTTGTTATAACCCCCATTACTAATAATATATCAACATAACCATTACCCGAAGTAAGTGGTTCTTTCATTTTATCAAACTCTTCAATAGCCTTTTCTAATAAATATTCTTTATTAATTGCATTTTCTCTTATCTTAAAATAATCATATACTTGATGATTTATTTTATCAAGTTGTTCTATATTTAAGGTTTTAATATAATCCATACTATAACCCATAATCTCATAACTACGATTATTTAAATAATTTTTTATAGCTTCGTCTTCTACTTTTTCGCTATTTTTTAATTGTTCGAAAAAATAATTTTTTATAGTATTAACATCTTCTGCAACCATATAATTGTAAGATAAGATTAATGGTTCTACACTATCTGGAGTATATAATAAACTATAAAATTCTTTTATTTCTTCATCAACTAAATGAAAATTAACTTTTTTAGTTATAAGCATATCAATTAGTTGCTTTTGAATAGTTATAAAATAAGGATTTATTTTGTTTAAAGTATCCTTATTTTTATTTTCAACATTTTCAAATTCAGTTAAATTGTTAAAAAATCTTTCTACTTCAGTCATTGGATAGCCAAATTTAATTAAATTATTTTTTAATATTTCTTCATTATTAGTATTGAATGGATTTATAATATCTGTTTCGCTATAGATAATAATAAGTAAACGAATGCATACAACTAAGAAAGAATTATAAACAATCCCCTCTTCTTTTTCATTTAAGTAGGCATTTATAGCCTTAGTAAATGTATTATTTATAAAACATCCATTCACTTCTACTCTCACCTATTATTGATTATAGCACAACTATTTGAAGAATAAAAGACTATTTTTGTAATTATTATGTTATTTTTTGTTCAATAAGGTTACCTTCTTTTACAAAAGTATCACCATATAAATATGGTACCCGCCCATTAATTATTTTAGAGGCAATTAAAACATCATAATTAATCTTACTTTTATTACTAGTAATGGGTGTCAATAATTCATAAGTAATTTCTAATGGAATATAGATTTCAACTAAAGCATTGTTTAAACCATAATTGGTTATTTTAGTTTTTAAATTAGTTAATATTGTATCGTTAAATTTTATTTTTAAGTAAATATCAGGGCCAAAATTGCTTATTAAAGCATTGGAGTTAAAATTAAATAGAGGCATTTTTAAAATTAATCCCTTAGATGAATGTAATAAATAATCATCATTAAAATTATATTTACCATTTAAAAATAAATTTGTTTCCGTATTAATTTCATCGGTAACATTGGCCAAAATTTTATAAGATGCCTCTAAATTAAAATCAACATTTAATATTTCTCCGTTGTTATTTTTAGTAATTTTTAAAATTTCGTAAGCATCTACGTCTTTTAATAAATCATAACCTATGTCCTTACTTAAAATATTATTAATAACATTATCTATTTTCATTGTGGCTAAATCAATAATTTTATTATTTATTTTTTTAAAATATAAATGAATAAAAAAATAAGTAAAAAAAACAATTAATAAAATAATAAGTAAAATTTTATTTTTTAATTTTAATTGTTTTCTTTTCCTTATTCTTTTCATACTAAATTATATGATTAAAAATTAATTATAGATTTTAAAAATAGAAATAAGCCAACACATATGCCGACTACTAATAGGGCAATTATGATTTTTATTACAATGCTTACTTTTTCATCGTCGTCTGCTTCAGAATCCTTTAAATCTTTCTTTTTAAACACATTTGTTTTGGTATAAAAAGAATTATCTAAATTTTCATTTTTAGTTAAAACAGCACTAGTTTTTTCTACTTTTTCAATTTCATTTTTTATTTCTTCTATTCGGTTTGTTTCATCTATTGAATCGGTATCATCATCATCTTCATCATTTTCAACATCTTCATCATCTATAGAAGATGAAGTAATAGAATTAGAAGCATCAGCAATATCTGAAGTAATTATATCATCTTCTTTTTGTTTTTCCTTATTTTCGTTTATTGTAATAGTATTAATTAGATTAAGTAAATCATTATCTTCAGGACGAGGACCTATTTTTTCTTCAGGTTCATCTTTAACTTCGTCTATTTTTAAATTTTTTAAAATATCAAATTGGGTATCACGAAGTTTTTTTGCTCGAACTTCTTCATAAGTTTCTTCTTTTTCGCCTTTAGCTTTTTCTAAAAAAAGATTTAAGTCATATTCTTTTGTGGGTGCTTCGTGCTTTTCTTCTTCAATTTCTTCATCCGTAATTCGAATACTTTTTCTTTTTGGGGCATCTTTATACTTAGTATCTAATATTTTTTTTATTTTTTCAATATCAATGTCTTGATCATGATTACCAATAACTGTGGCATTACTTCGCATTTTAAAATTCTCAATTTCCGTATTATTGATTTCATTATACAACTTTGAATTTCGTTTTACACGCGAAGAAATATCATTTTCAACCTCATCATATTTTGACATTCTTGTGTTCATATATTATCCCTCATTAAAATGATAACACATTTGTAATAAATTTAAAATATAAAGATTGATTTTTATAAGACATTTGACTTATAATTAGATAAGGAGGAAAAATGAAAAAACTAGTCGTTAATCAAGATAATTGTATTTCATGTGGTATGTGTGTAAATATAGATTCAGACCATTTTCAATTTGATGATAACATGCAAAGTCATGCTATAAGTCAAGAAAACTTGGATTCTTCAGGCGTTGCTAATGCAATTGAATCTTGCCCAACCGGAGCAATATCTTTAGAAGAATGTAACGGAACATGTGAACATTGTAAGGAAGGTGAATAAATGAAAGTTTATAAAAAGAATTTACCTGATGGTGTAAAATACCAATTTTCCACTGAAAAAGGTGTAAAGGTAAAATTAGTTAATAAAAAATATTTAAAGAAAAAAGGCAAAAAAAATAATCAAGAAAATAAATAAATCTTGATTATTTTTTCTTAGATAAAATTATTACAGAACTAAAGCCCATTACTAAAAATACTAAAATAATAATTAATATATTATTGGAATTAGAATTATCAATAATGTTTTCTTGATTACAAGCTTCCCTCAATGTTTCAGGATTATTTTGGATGTTTTCATCATTTATTAATTTAGCTACACCATCAACATAATCAGCATTTTCATATTGTTTTAAAGCTTCCTTTATAATATCTATACCATCGCTTTCAACAAAGCCTAAAGTATACCAATTGCCAATAACAATTAAAGGAACACTACCGCGATCTTTTTCATCGGTTATTTCTAAATAATCATTTACTTTATTTTTTAACACTTTATTATCATTATCTTTATAAGTTTCAAATGATACAATTTCAATATATTTTTTAAATTGATTAAAGTGTTCATTAAAATAAGTTAAAAAGTCATAACAATGCGTACATCCTTTACCACGAAATAAATAAATTTTTACTTTTTCATGTTCAGTCACTTTAGGTAAATCTATATCTAATTTTTTTGCATACACATTACCAGTTGAGCATAATAACAAGAATAGTGCACAAACTATTAATAATAACTTCTTCATAACTTCCTCCAATAATAATTATAACGTTTACTATTTTTTTTGTAAAGTAAATGCTTGTAATTGTCTAAATAATTTGTTATAATGATATTGTTACAGAAATGCGGATGTAGTTTAATGGTAGAATTCCAGCCTTCCAAGCTGATCACGTGGGTTCGATTCCCATCATCCGCTCCATAAAAAAAACAAAATTGGTCTTCATTAAAAGACTGATTTTTTTTATGTTCTAACCCACGTGATCAGTATCCCACTACTAACTAATAGTTCTTTTTTATAAATTATACAAAAAAAACTATCCTACCATTAAACTACCCCATTATTATCGTACATAGAAGCAATTATATCATCAAAAAAACTATACCATTTAACTTGTATAGAATATCTATCCTTCTCATATTTAGGATTATAATTTAAACAACGATTTTTAGGCTGAATTACTAGAGAAGAAAGGTGAACAGCTAAAGAATAAATATCTTTATTTTTTATAATTATTTTTCTAATATTCTCTTTAGAAATCCATATATAATCATTAAATTCCCCATATATTAAAGCAGAAATATCGTAATTGGAATTATTACCTTTTATAATAAATCTATCTATTGCTTTATTTATAATATTTTCATTATTTAAAATATTATTTAATTCATCTATTTCGGCCTGATGCGAATTTTTATATTCTATAGTATTTTCTCTTCTTTTACCACTTCCATTAGTTGTACCATCAGCATAATGAAATTTTAGATAAAAATTTATATATTTTCTATCTATATTATTAGTAATTAAAAAATGAATGAATTCGCTTATTGGTTCTACATGTACCGAATTTTTAATTCCTTTTTTTATACTAACTCCTTGCATTTTATTTTTAATTTTTAAAAATATATCTGACTTTTGGGCATAATGATTTCTCCAACATTTTATTTCGTCATCTTCATTATTATCCGGGAAAAGATAATCTATCAAACTTCGAGAAACTGGATCAAGATTTTTAACCAAAGCATGATTAAAATATTTTACAAATTCATATTCATTTTGAAAACCATCAATAGTACTCATTTTATTTTTTCTCCTTCACTTATATATTTTACATACTATTTATAATTTTCCTTTATTTTTTATAAAATATTTAAAAATTATCGATAAGAGCATTAATAATTTTTTCTGTACTTTTTATTTCTTTTTTTATATTTTCTATTTCTTTAATCATTTCTTTTTTATTAATTGTTTCTTTAGCAATTTCCTTTTTAACATATAATTTTATCGTTAAATCAAAATTATTATCAATTATAGCTTGGTAAGGTACCAGTTTGGAAACTTCTTTTATTTCTTTATTTTCCTTATATATAGTAGCAATTTCATTTTGAATATCACTAGATAAATATTTATTACTTTTAATAGTTGTAAATTTATTACTGGCATCAATAAATAAGATATTATCATCTTTTTTTCCTTTAGAAAGAATTAATATAGCTACGGAAATTCGATTATTAAAAAATAACTTATCTGGTAAGCCAATAATTGCTTTAATTAAATTATTTTCAATTAATTTTTCTCTAATCAATATATCACTTTTTCGAAATAAAAATCCATGAGGTATTATGATAGCCATAGTACCATTTATGTTTAAATTGTTTAGCATATCTAAAACATACGTAAAATTAAAATTATGCATTCCTAAAAAATAACCATTATTAATTATCTTATTTTCTTTTAATGTTTTTTTAGAAAATGGTGGATTAGAAACTATAAAATCAAATTTATCGAAAGAATAATCATTAAAATTATAATTATTTACTTTATCATAAATAACATTTTGGTTATTTACATTATTTAAAAATAAATTAGTCATACAAATATTGTAATTACTTAAATTATTCTCTTTTCCATAAATTTTTATAGCCCCATATTGCGCAGCACTTATTAAAAAATTACCACTGCCACAGTAAGGATCAAATACTTTTTTATTTTGAACATTTAATATTTGCATAACTAAATTAGTTATACTTAATGGGGTATAAAATCCTTCGTTTTCCAAAACTAAATTACTATTTTTTATTGAAAATTCTAATAAATAAGCATATGCGACCGCAACAATTTTTTTATTTTCTACAATATTTAAGCCTATCAAACTTTCTATTTTATAAAGTAATAACAGAATATTTTTAAATTGCTCAATATTATCATTTTGAATTGCCAAAAAAGAAATATTAGAAAATAAATATGTATTATTTTTTTTAATTTCTTCTGCCAACCAATAATCAAATATTTTTAAAATATCATTTTTATTTGTTTCTTGATACACCTTTACAAAATATTCATAATTTGAATATTTTAAATAAAGAAGAGCAGAAAGATATTCAAGATAATTAATTTTGTAATTAAATTTTTCTTTAAAAATATTAGTTATTTCTTTAAAAATATTAAAAACTATTTGTTCTTCTTTATTCATTTCCATCATTTCCTATTTTTTCCATAATTAATTCATTATATAATTTGTCTTTTTTATCTATTAACTTTTTTAAATTTGTTTTTTCTTTTTCCCATTCTGTAATTAAATTACTTATTTTATTTTGGGTTTCTAAAGGAACATTTGGAATATAAATACCCCTTAAAGAAGATACGGTAATTTTTTTTATTGTCGTTCCTATTATTTGCATTTCAATATTACTTTTACCTAAATCGGATTCCAAATACCATTTTAAAAATATAGGATTTATTAAATCAGGATTAGGACGAATAATACATAGTTGTGAAGAAACTAATAAATTAGTTAAATTTTTATCAACTAAAACAATCTTATTTGGATAAACTAAACGGAAAAGAAGATCATTTTCTTGAGTTATTTCTTTTTGATATTTTTTCCGAAAACTTAAAACTTCAAAATTCTCATTAGCTTCCATATTTTTAAAACTAAAAAGAGGATAATTGTAACCTGAACTTAAAAGTTCTCGATTTAAAGTTAAACCAATAATTATTTCTGATACATCTCCTAATTTCATTAGTTTTTCACTCCTTTCTTATCTTTTTAAATGAATTTTAGGGCAACAATATTTACAACCATTAACGCAGGGAAAATATCTACGGGCTTCAAATAATGCAACTTCATCATTTAAAAAATTGCCTAACCCAATTATATTTTTTTCTTTAGGCTTATGATGACAATTTTCTTGATGAATAATATGTTCTCCTGATTTTAATTGAGCATTTTTGTTTACTACAAAAAGCATTTAGATCCTCCTTCCTGTAGTAGAATCGTAGGCATTGTATTTTTTTTATATTATTGCTATAATATAAAAGAAAATTCTTTGAAATGGGATTTTCATTTATGGTTTTAGATAAAGGTGCTACTTTGTCTAAAACTTTTTATTTTGCAATAGGTTGACTACAGCTACTACATTTTAATAATAACATTAATATCAAAATTGGTCAATAAAAAAACTACTTCTTTTTTAAAGAAAAGTAGTTTTTAATCAAACCATTGATTTCGAGAATAGAACCAAGCACCTTTAGTTTTAGGATATCCGGGAGGATTTATTAAATTAGCTACAAAGTTAGAATAGTTTTTATAAACACATTCGGATACCGAAATATGTAAATGAGCTCCCGTGGTGCATCGATCATAACCACCATGCAAAGTTGATGTTGAATACCCACCTGAATAACCAATTGTCGTTTGTTGATTAACCTTTTGTCCCGTCTTAACACTTACTGACAATAAATGGGCATATAAGACAGTATAAGGTTTTCCATCAATATAAGATTGAACATAAACTTGATTACCACCACAATTAGTTCTAAAAGTTGTTACTACCGTTCCAATTGTTGAAGATAAAACTTCTGTTCCTTCAGCAACGCCTATATCAATGCCACTATGATTAGAAGATTGACCGGCAACATTCCGAAATCCAAATAAAGAATTTATTCTTCCTTGAGGAACTGGTTTTAACCATGTACCATTACCACTAGTTCGAGCTATACAAGCAACTAAATTTTCGTCTTCCGCACAGCCCATTTGTTCATAAGTTTTAATAGCATCTTTTTGTGATTTTATATCACTTTCAATATCTACTGATATATCACTTAATTCAACCAAATCAGAATCTAATTCTTTAATTTTATTTTCAAAAGAAATAATATTTTGATCTAATTCTTTTTCATATTTTTTCAAATCAATTTGTCTTTGTTCATTTTCTTTAATTAAATCTTCTAATGTATATAATTGTTCTTGATTATAATTTACTAATTGCTCAACCGCATCAATTCTCATTATAAGTTCTGTCATACTTGAAGAATCAGTAATAAACTCTAAATAAGGATTTTCTCCCATCATCATTTGATAAAATACCATTAACTCTTCGGTTTTACTTTCATATTGTTTTATTTTTTCTTCTGTTGCTTCAATATTTGCTTTAGCTTCTTCAATTTTATGCTCACTATTTTCCTTTTCATTTTGAGCGTTTACAATTTCTTGATTCTTTTTATTTATTTCACTTTGAGTATATTTTTTCTTGTTATCATTATTTTGTTTTTCTCTTTGAAAATCCGCTAAATCCTTTCGTAATCCCGCTAAAGTTGTGGCATTTGTTACCGCTTTAACTTTAACAGGCATTAAAACATAACCTAAAAAGATAAATATAATTAACATATAATTTACTATTATTCTTACTTTTTTCATATTTTTAAATGCTTCCTTACTGCTTTTAAACTACCATACATACCTACTAATGCCCCAATAATGACAAGGACTATAGAAACATAGAAAACAAAATTGTATGGTTTAATTAAAATAATTAAATTACTAAATAATTCGCCACCCATTTTTGTAAATAAAATAACATAACCATAAATAGTAATACATATCGGAATTATTGAACCAATAATACCGATAATAAATCCTTCAATTACAAAAGGTAATTTAATTGACGTATTGCTAGCCCCAACTAACCGCATAATTTCAATTTCATTTCGGCGATTAATAATTGTTAATTTTATCGTATTGCTAATTAAAAAGGCTGTGACTAATATTAAAGCAATAACTACAATAATAACAATTTTTTCTACAATGTCGAATGTTGAAATCACGGTTTCAACCATTTCTTCGCCATATTTAACTTCCTTTACCCCTTCTATACTTTTGATATATTCGGCTGTTTTATGAATATCATCGATATCATATACTTTTACTTGGAAAGAATCTAATAAAGGATTATCATCCAAATAGTCTAAAATTGTTCCATAAGATTCTGAATAATCTTTCATTTCTAATTTCCATTCATCTTTGCTCTTAAATAGACATTCATCAACGTTACTTTGACTATTAATATCTATTTTAATATTATTAATTTTATCTTCAGATAAACCACTATCCAAATAAATAACAATGCTTAATTCATCTTCAATTAATTTAGTAGCATTTTCAATATTGGCAGCACAAATAATAGCAACTGATACTAAAATTAAAGTAATTGTTGTACACATAATGGAAGCAAAACTTAAACTAAAATTTCGACCGATACTTTTAAAAGCATCTCGAATACTTCTTCCTATAATTCTAATTGCTTTCATGGGCTTTATATCTTCCTTTCGCATAATCTCCCACGAGAATGCCGTGATCAATTACTAAAACTCTTTTTTTCATGTGATTTACAATATCCTTATCATGAGTTGCCATAATAATTGTAGTTTTCAAATCTTTATTAATACCATCAATTACTTTCATTATTTCTTGACTTGTTTCGGGATCTAAGTTTCCAGTCGGTTCATCACATATTAATAACTTTGGTTCATTTACGATAGCCCGAGCAATACATACTCTTTGTTGTTCCCCTCCCGAAAGTTCATTAGGAAAACATCTGACCTTTTCTTTTAAACCAACGCGATCCAAAGCATCTAATACTTTAGGACGAATATCTTTTTCTTTCATACCAACACATTCCAAAGCAAAGGCAACATTTTCATAAACAGTTAATTTAGGTAATAATTTAAAATCTTGAAAAACTATCCCTATTTTTCTTCTTAACTTATAAACTTTGCCATTACGTATTTTGCCAACATTTAATCCACCAACTGAAACAATTCCTTTAGTTGGTTTTTCTTCACGATATAACATTTTAATAAATGTTGATTTACCACTGGCAGTTAATCCAATAACAAAAACAAATTCGCCTTTATCTATTTCTACCGACATATCCGCTAAAGCGGTTACACCATTTTTATATACTTTACTAACATTTTTTAATTCTATAAAACTCATTTTACCTCCAACTACATTATAACATTTTCCTATTACTCAATAAATGGTAAATTTGACCTTTTAACACCACCATTTACTTCATAACAGCTATCTATTACAATAAAAGCCTCAGGATCAATTTCTAAAATTCGACTCTTTAATTTATAATAATCCCGATTACTGGCAGCAACCATAATTAAACTACTTTTAGTATGACTATAACCACCTTTAGTTGGTAAAATTGTAAAACCTGTTTCAAATTCATCAAAAATAACCTTCTTTACTTGTTTAGGCTTTCTTGTAAAAATATAAAATAATTTGCTATCTGATATTCCATATAATATTTTTTCAACAAACATAGTACTAATAACCATAATACATAAAGAATATATTCCTTTTTCCACAGAAAATATAGCACTACAGCCAATTATTACACAGGTATTAACCAACATTAATCCCTTAGATTCCGGTATTTTTAAATATTTATTTAATAATTGCATTATAACGTCATTTCCTCCAGTAGTATATCCACTTTTATATATTAGTCCATTGCTTGTACCATAAACTATGGCGGTTATAACTGCCGTAATAAGCATTTCTTGAAATTGAAAATGTTCTAATAAAACATTCGCAATTGGTAAAGTAAATGTTATCATAACAGGATAAAGTATGGTACCCACTATAGTTTTTTTAGTAACATTCCAACCTAAAAAAATAAAACTTATAATCAATAAAGTAAGATTTGTTATATATATAAATATAGTTGGATTAAACCCTGTTAATTCATGAATAAGAATAGCTACACCACTCATACCTGCGAAAGCAAAATTATTTGGTACTAAAAAAAGGTTATAGCATAATGATAAAAGAAATACTCCAAAAACAAACATAATACCTTGAATAATAATTTTTTTATTGCTAATATCATCCATATAGTACCGCCTCTATAATACTAATTATAAATGATATCATTAATTTTAGCAAATATTATCACAAAGTTTTCATATACTTTACTAAAGAGGTGAATTAAAAATGAATGGTAATTTTTATCAAAATCCTACTTTTCCAAGTTCTACTAATTATACTACACCCCCGGGTAATATGGAATCAACTCAAATTGGAACATCCCTTCCTATGGAACAAAGTTTTATTGAAAATATTTTAAGACTAAATAAGGGAAAAAAAGTAAAAGCTTATGTTTCTTACCCTGATTCAAGTGCTTGGCAAAATAAAATATATGAAGGAGTGATTGAAGAAGCTGGGCGAGATCATTTAATTATAAGAGATCCTTTAAATAATAATTGGTATTTAATTAGAATTATTTATTTAAATTATGTGGAATTCATGGAACCAATAATATATTCTCATGCTTATTCTGAAAAAACATATTAAAATTAAAAAATTTAGGTAAACATTGTTATCTAAATTTTTTATTTCTAGTTAATTTTAAAAGAGATTCTTGGGCACTCACTGGAATATAGTTTTCACGGTTATCTAAAACTCGATTTTCACTTAAAAAATGCGTTTGAAAATGCGTTTCTTTAATAAAAGAGCTAACATTAAAATAATCACTATAAAAATAATACATTTCATTTAAAAGCATTTGTTCTTCCTTAGTTAAATTTTCTAAATTATAAAATAGTAACTGAACTATAATATTTAAATCTCTTAATTTTCCTTGAAATGGTAATAAATCAAATTTATGCTTAAACTCAAGTTTTTCATTAACGCCAATACATTGAAAAACATATGAAAGTATTTCATTTACTTTAATCCTACTTAAATCTATTTTAATATTCAAGGCTTCTTCTATACCTAAATCTAATTCATATCCATTAACCATTATTTTACATTTAGGAGGTATTTTTTCTAAAAATTCTAAATTATTTATATTAGTAAAAATATAATTATTAGTTTTTATATTTAAATTACGTTTGGTAAAAGTAGCAATTATTGCCTCTATATTCATAATCATCACCCAGTAAAATACTTATAATTTTAATCCATCAATACTGGTATCATAAATCCATTTTTTTAAGTCTATATTATCACCAGTTTCATAAAATTTAATTAGCTTTTCAAAAAATATTTTTTGATTTTCTAAAGCAATAGTTATTATTCCACAGCCATTATCAATCATTATTTTATTAGCCAGAAGCATTGCCACTCTTTTATTGCCATCAATAAACATTTGTTTTCTCATAACCCATAACATAACTTCGATAGCTATTTCCGTACTAGTTTTTTCAGTTTGAGAAAGTAAATCTTGTAATTCTTCCTTAATTTGACTTTCAATAGGAAAATCTGGTTTCCATGATGTTCCCCCAATATTTACTGGTGTTGTTCTTAATTTTCCTAAATTTTGATCTAAAACTAATTTATCGCAGGTTAGTTTATGTAAATGACATAAAACATTAAAATCACTCTCTATTTCATCATTTTCTAAAATAAACTGCCAAGCATATTTTAAATTATTTATGGCAATTATATTGTCAACTGTTAAGCCATTAACAATACCTCCATCATAAATTGTTTGAGTTTCAGGATATGTTACACCAATGCCCTCCAAATTAGCACTTTTCCATATATAATCAACAATATTTCTTTTGGCAACAAATACATTTTGCTCTCTTGTTAATTTAAATTTATTTTCCATAAATAATATCACTCCTCATTTTAATAAAGTATAGTAAACTTTCAATGTAAGTATATCATAACTTTATTTTATAGGCAAAGTTTTCATAATTCTCTTAATTAATAAGCTGTTATATTTCAACTCCATAATATTTAAAATTTTGTTTTTCATGCTCTAATGTTGTTGCCTCACCATGTCCGGGATAAATTATTGTGTTACTTGGATACTTACTAATTAATTTCAAGCTTTTTTGCATTTCCGCATAATTTCCCGTTGGTAAATCACATCTACCTATCGAATCTAAAAAAATAAAATCACCAGAAAATAAAATTTTATCCTCTTTAAAATAAAAGCTCACCGAATCACTAGTGTGGCCAGGTGTTGAAATAACTTCAAAAGGAAAATCTTTTATTTTTTTACTTTCTTTAAGCTGAAAATATTCTTCAATTTTAGGTAAAGCTGTAACATGATCAAAATGATGATGGGTTATAAGTATACCTATAACATTTTTATTTTTACAAGCTTTAATTATTTTTTCTTCTTCAAATCCCGGATCAATAATTACCGTTTTATTATTCTTGGTCACAATATAAGTATTGGTTTTTAATGGACCGACTATTACTCTTTCTATTTCCATAATTAACTAACGTTCCTTTCTATCGTCCTTTCAGTCCTCTGAAAGGCACAAATCGAGTTGAAAAAATTGACTTTTAAACATTTTCGTTT
>CANRAL010000022.1 GCA_947628585.1 uncultured Bacilli bacterium
GTAAAAGCAGTAGATAGTAAAGGAAAAGAAGGAGAAGCCTATCCTGTGAATATAACAACGGATGCCTATCAAGTACCTGAAATAAGTGTAGTAACAAGTAAGAATGCTAGTACCATAAATATTGAAGTAACAGCAACACCACATGATGGAAGTATAAAAGAATATTGGTATAGTATGGATGATGGAAGTAGTTGGGTAAAGAAAGCAGCAAGTGAAATAGATAGTAATAAACATAGTTTCACAGGATTAACAGAAGGAACAAGTAAACCAATAAAAGTATTAGTAATAGATAGTAATAATAGAGAATCATTACCATATACAGCAACCATAGTATTAGATAGTCTACCAAAGGTAAGTAGAGTTACAGAAAGTCATACAGCAACAAGTATAAGTTTGACCCCAGAAATAACGTTAGGAACAAATCCAATAGCAAGTTATAAATATAAAATAACATTAGAAAATGGAACAATAATTCAAGATTGGATAGAAGGAGGAACAACATATAGTAAAAGTGGCTTAACAGCAGGAACAGTATATAAAATATATGTAAAATTAGTAGATAACAAAAACCAAGAATCAGCAGAATATCCATTAACCATAACGACAAATAGATTACCAGTAGTAAGTAATGTAACTGCTTCGAATACTGGAGCAGATATTTTAACTTTTAGTATAACAGGAAGTAAAACAGACATTGATATAACAGGGTATAGTTGTACGTTAAAACAAGGATCCTCTAAAGTCCAAGGCCCAATAGCAGCCACGTTAGTAAATAATAATGTATTAAGTGCGACATGTACATTTAATAGTTTGATACCTGGAACAACATACACAGTAGACGTAACAGCAACGGACAGAAATAATAATGTATCAATAGTAAAAGCTGGAAGTGGAGTAACCTTAAGTGCTTCAGCCGCTAATATAAAGAAATTATATACAACAGAAGGGGCAAATGGTATATATTATCATGATGGAGTAGGAACCTATGGAACATTAGAAGCTTTAGATTATTCTTATCGTTATAGTGGCCTAAATCCTAACAATTATGTTTGCTTGGGAACCTTAACTTCCACGGGATCTTGCCAAGATAGCGAAGATTTATATCGAATAATTGGCTTATTTAATAATGGTACGGAATATGAAATAAAATTAATCAAAGCAACAAATACCGATACAACTGCTGTAAGAAAGCAATTGGGAACTGATGGAAATTATAAAACCAATGGAACATATGGCTATTATTGGAGTAAAACAACTTCAAATAGTTGGACTACTAGTGAATTAAACACAATTAATTTAAATACAAATTTTTATAATTATATTATTAATAGAGTTCCTAATATAAAAATTTCAGTTCATGATTGGATTGTTGGAGGAAATAATTATTCTAAAATATATGATGTTGCTAATATGCGAAGTGTATATACTGCTGAAATTACTTCTCCTGCTAAAAATACAATTGTTCAAGATGAAATTGGGCTAATGTATGTATCTGACTATGGTTATGCGGCTAATCCTGCAGTTTGGAATAAAACTTTATATAGCTATAATGATACTAAACCTAGTGTAAATAATTGGCTTTTCACGGGATATTCTGAATGGGTAATTACTCCAGAATATTCAAATGGAAGAGCCTTTGGAATATATGCCACTGGGGGATTAAGCTATTTTATTGTAAATAATTGGGCTTATTTAGTTAGACCTGTATTTTATCTATCTGCGAAAACCTTAATTTCTTCAGGTGTAGGTAGTATAAATAATCCCTATGTATTACGCTTTTTTAATTAGAACTTTAACAAGTTCTTTTTCTATGATAAAATTTAATTATGAAAAAATTAGATATATTGTATGAAGATAAAGATTTATTAATTGTTAATAAACCTCCTAAAATGCTAACAATTGCTAAGGATAGTAATTACTCTAATAATACTTTGTACCATGAAGTTAGTGATTATGTTAAAAAAGCGAGAAAGAGTAATAAAATATTTATTGTTCATCGTTTAGATAAGGATACTGAAGGTTTAGTTATTTTTGCCAAAAATGCCAAGATAAAAAAAGAATTACAAGATAATTGGTCTAAAGTTAAAAGAGAATATTTGGCAGTTGTTGAAGGCAAAATGCCTAAAAATAAAGATAAATTAATAAATTATTTAAAAGAAAGTAAAACATTAAATGTTTATGTTAGTAAAACTGGTCAAAAAGCGATAACTAATTATGAAGTTATAGCAACTAATAAAAAATATAGTTTATTAAAAATTAATATTGAAACTGGGCGAAGAAATCAAATTAGGGTGCAATTAAGTTATCTCGGTAATCCTATCGTCGGAGATAAAAAATATAATGCTCGTACAAATCCTATAAATCAATTAGGTTTACAAGCTCATAGAATAGTTTTTATTCACCCCAAAACGCAAAAAATAATGGATATTTGTTTACCATATCCTAAATATTTAGAACGATTAAATCTAACAAAAGAATAAAAAATATGATACTATATTGACGAGGTGTTAACTATGAAATATGAATATTCTTCTATTTATGCATGTCAAGATATAGAAGCATTATATTATAAGGAAGAGCCCAAGGATTATCGACCACCATTTTTTCATGATGAAGATCGTATTATTTATTCGTTAGCTTTTTCGCGTTATATAAATAAAACTCAAGTATTTACTTATCAAAAACATGATCATATTACGAAAAGAATGACTCATGTTATTTATGTAAGTAAAATAGCTCGGACTATAGGAAGAATTTTAGGCTTAAATGAAGATTTAATTGAAGCGGCATCCTTAGGCCATGATTTAGGTCATACTCCTTTTGGCCATGTAGGAGAAGCTATTTTAAATGAAATTAGTTTAAAAAATAATGAAGGTTATTTTTGTCATAACATTCATAGTGTCCGTATTTTAAAAGATATTGAAAATTATGGAAGAGGGTTAAATATTAGTTTGCAAGTTTTAGATGCTATTATGGCTCATAATGGCGAAATATTAAGTGGCAAATATGAACCTGTTTCTAAAACTAAAGAAGAATTTTTAAAAGAATATGAAGCTAGTTATCATGATAAAAAAATCATAACCAATATGCGACCTATGACTTTAGAAGGTTGTGTAGTAAGAATTAGTGATTTAATAGCTTATTTAGGTCGAGATATCGAAGATGGTATTAGATTAGGTTTAATTAAAGAAGAAGATGTACCTTTAGAAATTAAAAATGTATTAGGAACTAAAAATCGAGAAATTATATCGGTAATTATTGATGATATTATTAAAAATAGTAAAGGTAAAAATGCAATTATTTTAAGTGATAAAATATATAAAGCTATAGATAAATTAAAAGCTTTTAATTATAAATATATTTATGCTTTAGCATATAGTAAAAAAGAAAAACAAGATATTGAAAAAATGTTTAATACTTTATTTAAGGTATATTTAAATGATTTAAAAGTAATGAATAAATATTCCAACATTGTTAAATATTATAAAATTATGGATGAAAGTTATCAAAAGAATACTTTAGAACGGATTGTTATTGATTATATCGCTGGAATGACTGATGAATACTTTTTAAAAGAATATAATAAAATTCAAAAAAATAAACATAATAAAAAAGAGGTGGCATAATGACTTATAAAACTTATGATTGTAATTCTTATCGTATTCATACCATTAAAGAAAATAAATTTAAAACTTGTCATTTAGAAATTATCTTTCGTAAACCCGTAGTAAAGGAAGATTTAGCTAAAGATTCCTTACTGGTAGATGTTTTAACTGAAAATAGTAAAAAATATCCCACCAGACAAGAATTAATGCTTTATTTAGAAGAGCTATATAAAACAGCTTATTGGGGATTAACATCTAAAGCAGGGAATACGATGATGCTAGATTTTGTATTAGATTTTATTGATCCTATTTATATTGAAGAAGAAAATTATTTAGAAAATGTTTTAACTTTACCTTTTGAAATGTTAGAAAATCCTAATGTAATTAATGATGAATTTGATAATAAAACTTTTAAAATATGTCAAAAAAGAAATATTTTAGAAGCTAAAAGTATAAAAGAAGATGGTTTTCGTTTAAGTGTAACTGAAACACTCGAAAATTTAAAAAATTCGCCAACTTCTTATCATACTATGGGAACCGTAGAAGAAATAGAAAGTATTACGCCGGCGAATTTATATGAACATTATAAAAAATTATTTAAAGAATGTACTTGTGATATTTTTGTAATTGGTTCATTAGATATGGATAAAGTAGTTGAAATAATCAAAAAGAATTTTAAAAAACGAGTTATAAATAAAGAAGTTTTAAGTTTAAATGTGGATAATGAAATAAGAAAAAAAGCTTTAATTAAAAATAAAAATAGTGAATTTATTCAAACTAATTTAAATTTATTATTTAATATTACGGATTTAACAGCTTATGAAAAAAATATTGTTTTTAATATTTATAATTATATTTTAGGTAGTGGAGGAATAACTAGTAAGTTATATCAAGAAATAAGAGAAAAGAATTCTTATTGTTATTCCATAAATAGTATGTATTTAAAATATGATGGTTTATTGCTTATTCATGTTGCTTTGGATAATAAAAATAAAAAAAATGCTATTCGTTTAATTAAAAAAGTTATAAAAAATATGGCTTTAGGTAAATTTACAAATGATGATATTAAGGATGCTGTCGATAATTATGTAATGAGTTTAAATTTAACTTTTGATAATCAAGTAGCTATTTTAAATAATTATGTATTTTATATATTTGATAATTTGCCTTTAATTGAAGATAGAATAAAAATGTTAAAAGAAGTTTCTTATGAGGATATTGTTAAAGTAGCTAAAAAATTAAAATTAAATACAATTTATTCATTGGATGGAAAGGAGCAAGAATGAAAGAAATAATCTTAAAAGATTTAAAAGAAAAAATATATGAACATGTAACTAGAGAAGGCTTAAAAGTTTATATTTGGGTTAATGATAAAATGAAAAGTACTTATATGACATTAACTGTTCCTTTTGGTTCCATCCATACTAATTTTAAAGTTTTAAATAAAAATTATAAAATACCAAATGGTACGGCACATTTTTTAGAACATATTAAATTTAATGTTGATAAAGATACAACTGCACATGATTTATTTAAAAAGTCCGGTGGGGAAGCTAATGCTTTTACATCATATAAATTAACTAGTTATACGGTATATACCGTGAGTAATGTTAAAGAAAATTTAAATATTTTATTAGATTTTGTATATAATCCTTATTTTACTAAAAATATGGTTGCTAAGGAAAAGGGAATAATCGTGGAAGAAGCCAATACGGAATTAGATGATCCTTATAGTGTAAGTTATTTTGAATTTTATAAACAAATATTTTCTAAAAGTAATTTTCGTAATGAAATAACAGGTAAACCTGTAGATATTAATAAAATAACTTTAGAAGATGTTTTAAATAGTTATAATGCTTTTTATCATCCCCAAAATATGTTTTTAATTGTAACTGGAAATGTGAATCCTTATGATATTGTTAAAACTGTCGAAGAAAATTTGGAACAAAAAGAATTTCCGAAATATCAAGAACCAAAAATAATTAAACCAAAGGAAGAAAAAAATGTTACGCAAAAACATCAAGAATTAAATTTAAATATTACTAGTCCTTTATTTCGTTATGCTTTAAAAATACCTAAAAATAAATTTAAAAATATAACGGAAAAAGAATTAGCTATATATCTCTATATATTAGGACAAATGAGCTTTGGAGTTACATCAAGTTTTAGAGAAATGCTAAGAGAAAAAGAATTAGTTTCTAATTTCAATGGCCGTTTTACAATTGTTGATGATTATGTAATTTTATCATTTTTCGCGGTAACAGATTATTATAAGGAAGTAGAAAAAGAAATAGATTTGAAATTAACTAATTATGTTTTAGATAAAAAAGATTTTGAAAGAAAGAAAAAAGCCGAAATTGCTAATTTAATATTAAAATATGATGATGTAACTCAAGTTAATGAACAAATTCAAAGTGAATTAATTACGAATGGTAAAATAATTGATAATATGAAAGATTTATATGAAAAAGTAAATTTAGATAAAATGCAAGAAATAATAGATATTATTAATCATAATTATAGTAAAGCAACGATGATTGTTAAACCAAACAAAAACGACTAAATAAATAGTCGTTTTAATATTATCTATTATAGAATTCAACGATAAGTTGTTCATTAACTTCAGAATTAAGTTCGCTTCTTTCTGGAGTTCTAACATATTTTCCAGTTAAATTTTTCTTATCCATTTCCAAATAAGCAGGTACTGTAGCATTTTGTTCTAAAGCATCGATTATTGCTGGATGATGTAAAGAATTTTCTTTAACTGAAATAACATCTCCTACTTTAGTAGTATAAGAAGGAATATCGCATTTTTTACCATTAACAAGGATATGTCCATGATTAACAATTTGACGAGCAGAACGTCTAGTTCTAGCCATACCTAAACGATATACCATATTATCAAGTCTACTTTCAAGTAAGATAAGTAAGTTTTCCCCAGCTGTACCTTTCATTTTAGAAGCCCGATCAAAAACTTTTCTAAATTGTTTTTCGGTTAAGCCATATAAATATCTAACTTTTTGTTTTTCTTGTAATTGGATACCATATTCACTTAATTTTTTCCGACGATCTTGACCATGTTGGCCAGGAGCAAAAGATCTTTTTAAATCTTTACCATTTTCTAAAGTTGAAAAGTTTAATCGACGACTAACTTTGTTAGCTGGTCCCGTATATCTTGCCATAAAATCTCCTTTCATTTTATTTGCAAAATATTTATCGTACTATTCTTAATTCATAGGGAGTTTGGAATAATTTTTCTATAGGCAGTATAGATACTTTAAACTCGTCCAAACACATTATAAATTATAATAGTTCTGCCTAAATAACTTGCATGAGTATTATATCTAAATCTTATGCTATTGTCAAACAAATAACGTCATTTTTCTTTTAAAAATACAATTAAGCATTTAAAAAAATCCTAAATTGTGATAAACTTATTTTATAAGGTGAAAAATTATGGGAAGAACAACTTTTCTTTTGCTTTCAGTAGCATATTATATATTTACTATGGCAACAGTTGGAGTAGTACTTTTTTTAATGAAAAGAAATGAAAAGAAAAAATATAAAAAAGAAATTGAAAAGTTAGAAACGGAGAAAAATTTAATTATTTCGGCGAGTATGATGAGCGAATTAAATAAAGTAGAGGCTTTAGTTAATAATGATGAGTTAAAAAATAAATATAATGAATGGAAAAATCGTTTTAAAACAATCAAGGATAAAGATTTACCTAAAATAACTGATGCTATTAATGAAATAGATGAAATGTTTATGGATAATGATTTAAAAGGATTAAAAAACCTTTTATTAAAAACCGATTATGATTTAAATGCTTTAAAAACTAAAGCGGATTTTTTACTTGATGAAATAAAGGAATTAACTTTAAGTGAAGAAAAAAATCGGGAAATTATTACGAAACTAAAAGCGGAATTTCGGGCAATTATGCAACAATATCAAGAGAATGAAGAAGATTATAAAATTGTTAAAGTTCCTGTTGAATTACAATTTGAAAATGTTGATAAACTTTTTAATGCCTTTGAAAGAAACATGGAACAAAATGCCTATACGGAAGTAGGAAAAATAGTTAAAGCAATTGCCGACATAATAGAAAATTTAAAAGTTGTAATTGAAGAAACAAAACCAGTAGTTTTATTAGGTAAAAATTTGATTCCTAGTAAAATTGAAGATATAAAAAAAATTAGTAGTCAAATGGAAAAGGAAGGCTATAATTTAGAATATTTAAATATTGATTATAACATTACCGAAGCTAATAAAAAAATAACTGATATTTTTCAACGCTTAAATGTTTTAAATTTAGAAGATTCTTTATTTGAACTTAAAACTATGCATGATTATTTTGATTCTTTATATAACGATTTTGATAATGAAAAAATATCTAAAAGAATTTATGAAGATTTTTCAAGATCTATTCTTATTAAAACAACTAGATTAGAAAAAGTAAATAATGAACTATACAAAAAAATAGATGATTTAAAATATAGTTATGATTTAGAAGATGACGAAGTCGCGGTAATTAGTGAAATAAAAGAAGAAATAGAAAGTATTCATAGTAGCTATGATAAAATGATAGATATTGGTCGAAGTAAAATTTTATCTTATTCCAAATTAGCTAAAGAAATGGAATTAATAAATAATCGTTTAATTAAAACGGAAGAAAAATTAAATAATGCTTTAAAAAGTTTAAGTACTTTAAAAGAAGATGAAATTCGGGCTAGAGAACAATTAGAAGAAATTAAAAAAATTCTTAATCAAACTAAAGAAAAATTTAGAACATTTAAGTTACCAGTGGTTCCTAAAAATTATTATGTAGAATTAAGTGAAGCTATGGAAGCGATAAATGAAATGACTAAAGTATTAGATAGTCGCCCTATATCAATTAAAACTTTAAATTTAAGAGTAGATACTGGTCGCGATTTAGTTTTAAAAGTATATAATACGGTTAACGAAACTATTAAAACTGCGAAGATGGCTGAAGCAGCAATTGTTTATGGTAATCGCTATCGTGTTACTAATAAAGAAGTTGATTTTGGTTTAATAAAAGCTGAAAATTTATTTAATAAGGGAAATTTTCATGCTAGTTTGGAAAATGCAATAAATGCTATAAATATTATTGAACCCGGAATATATAAAAGACTTTTAAATGAATATGAAGGATAGGAGGAAATATGATATATTTAGATTATAGTGCTACAACTCCTGTATCTTATGAAGTAATAGATACTATTAACAAAGTAACCAAAGAATATATTGGTAATCCTAACTCTTTACATTCTTTAGGGGTAAAATCTAAAGAATTAATGGAAAGTGCAACTAATCAAATTGCTAATATTTTTAATGTTTCCGCGGGGGAAATAATTTATACATCAGGTTCCACGGAAAGCAATAATTTAGCTTTAATCGGGGTTGCTTTAGCTAATCGTAAAAAAGGAAATCATATTATTGTTTCCAAATTAGAGCATCCTTCAATTTATAATATTTGTAATTACTTAGAAAGTATTGGCTTTGAAATAAGTTATGTTAAAAATGATAGTGAGGGTTTAATTGATTTTGATGACTTAAAAAGATTAGTTAAAGATAGTACGATTTTAGTAAGTATTTGTGCTGTTAATAGTGAAATGGGAATTAGACAACCATTAAAAATGATTAGACAAATTGTTAAAAAAGAAAATTTTGGTACTTTAATTCATTCGGATATGACTCAAGCTATTGGAAAAGTTAGTGTTAATTTACATGATGTTGATTTAGCTAGTATGTCAGCTCATAAAATTTATGGACCTAAAGGAATAGGTTTATTATATAAAAATAGTAATGTTAATATTATACCTTTAATGTATGGTACTACTAAAGGAAATTCTTTAAGACCAGGAACACCAGCTTTACCTTTAATAGCCGCTTTTTCTAAAGCTATTAGATTAGCTAATACCGATATTGAAAAAAAGGAAAGATTTATTAATTTATTAAATGAAAAAATTGTGGAACATTTAAAAAAATATCCTCATATTTTAATTAATAAAACGAAGTATTCCATACCGCATATTTTAAATATTAGTATTATGGATGTAATGAGTGAAACTTTTATTCATGCTTTAGAAAAAAAAGAAGTATATGTAAGCACTAATACAGCTTGTAGTAGTGGAGAATTATCGACAAGTGTAATGGCTATTTATAATGATTTAAATAGAAGTAAACATACTATAAGAATTAGTTTATCTAAACTTACAACTACGGATGAAGTAAATCGTTTTTTACAAATATTTGATGAAGAATATAAAAAATTAAGTAATTTAAAATAAGAGGGTTTATGGAAAAATTAATAATTATAAAATATGGAGAATTATCGACTAAAAAAGATAATATTGGTTATTTTTTAAATACTTTAAAAAATAATATTGAAAAGACATTAAGTAATTTTAATTATGAAATATCTTTAGATATAGGTAGAATGTTTATTAATGTAGAAGAAAATGATTTAGAAAAAGTTTTAAAAGAATTACAAAATGTTTTTGGAATTCATGAAATTATTATAGGTTTTAAAGATTCTAATTTTGATATTTCGGCTATTAAGGAAAATACTTTAAATATTTTAAAAAACAAAGAATTTAAAACTTTTAAAATTAATACTAAAAGAAGTAATAAAAAGTATCCTCTTAAAAGTATGGAAATAAATAATATTATAGGATCTTATATTTTAAAAAATTTAAAAGATATTAAAGTGGATGTTTTAAATCCAGAAGTATTAATGGAAGTAGAAATTCGCCAACATGAAGTTCTATATTACTTGGAAAAAATCCCAGGTTTAGGAGGTTATCCGGTTGGTACTTTAGGTAAAGGCTTACTTATGTTAAGTGGGGGAATAGATTCTCCAGTTGCTGGTTTTTTAGCCATAAAAAGAGGAATCAAATTAGAAGCAATTTATTTTGAAAGTCCTCCTCATACTAGTATAGAGGCTAAAAATAAAGTATTAGCTTTAGCTAAAATTTTAGCTAAATATAATGCTACTATCAAAGTTCATATTGTAAATTTTACTAATATTCAAGAGGCAATATTAAAAAATATTCCTAATGATTATTTAATTACTATTATGCGGCGAATGATGTATCGCATTAGTGAAAGAATTGCGCATAAAAATAAATGTTTAATTCTTGTAAATGGCGAATCAATTGGGCAAGTAGCTAGTCAAACTTTAACTAGTATTAATTGTATTAATGAAGTAGTAAAAATGCCTGTCATTCGGCCCGTTGCTTGTTTTGATAAATTAGAAATAATTAATTATGCTAAGAAAATAAATAGTTATGAAACTAGTATTTTACCATATGAAGATTGTTGTACTATTTTTGTACCTAAACATCCTGTTATAAATCCTAAAGTAGAAAAAGCAATTGAATATGAAAAATTAATTGATTATGAGGCTTTAATTACCGAAGCTACTAAAAATGCTTTAATAATAAATATTTCAGCGAATGAAAATAATTCTAAATTTGAGGATATTTTATAAAGTATAATTATATAAGATAAAACCATAATAATAGTGGTGAAGAAAATGAATCATCGCGATTATTATTATAAAGGATATGATGTTTCTAATAAAAATAAAATGGAAAAACTAATGATGGAATTTAATAATCCTTATGGTTATAATTTTAATTGTAATTTACGAAGAAATATTAATTTAGAAACAAAATATACAGTGGTTAACGAAGATTTTGTCAAAAATAAAGAATTTAATAATAAAAAATCTTAAATTCTTTTTTTAATTATGATAAAATAAAAGTAGTAGGTGATATTAATGATTGATTTTTGTGGAACAACCGCTCGTTTTTGGCAATTAGCGGGATATGTATTATATATTATTAAAGTATTAATTCCTTTGCTAATAATTATCTTGGGAGCAATTGACTTTGCCAAAGCTTTAACTTCCAATAAAGATGATGAAATAAATAATGCTACTAAAAAATTAATAGTTAGAATGGTTATTGGTATTGTAATATTTTTTATTCCCTTATTAATAAGTACTATTTTTGGTCTTATTAAAAATGCTAATCCTTATTTAGATAAAGTTGATGCTTGTCAAACCTGTTTATTAAAGCCATTTAATAGTGCTTGTAATGCTTATAAAAATAATAAACCTTTACCAAGTTAAAAAAATTAAAGTCTAAACCGAAAAAAGATAGCCAAAATTATCTTTTTTTTGTATAATTAAATAGAGGTGAATTATGAAAATTTTAGCAGTTAACGCTGGTTCTTCTTCTTTAAAATTTACATTATTTGAAATGCCAGCTGGTTTAGAATTAATTGGGGGTTATTTTGAAAAGATAGGTTTAGATGATAGTTTTTATTCTATTAAGATGAATGGTGAAAAAAATAAGTTTGTAAAAAAGGTAGATAACCATAAGGAGGCTGTTGATATCTTAATAGAAGAATTACTTAAAAATAAAGTTATTGCTTCTTTAGAGGATATTGATGGTGTAGGACATCGGATTGTTCATGGTGGGGAAAAGTATGCTGAAAGTATTTTAATTACGGATGATGTTATTAAAACTATTGAAGAATTAATACCATTAGCTCCATTACATAATCCGGCGAATTTAATTGGCGTAAAAGCATTTAAAGAAGCTTTACCTAATACTTCTAATGTCGGTATTTTTGATACAGCTTTTCATCAAAGTATTCCTAAAGAAAATTATTTATATGGCGTTCCTTATGAATGGTATGAAAATTATGGGGTAAGAAAATATGGTTTTCATGGAACAAGTCATAAATTTATTACCCAAACAATGCAAGAAAAATTAGGTAAAAAAGATGTTAATTTAATTATTTGTCATATTGGTTCTGGGGGATCTTTATGTGCTGTTAAAAATGGTGAAAGCTATGATACTACTATGGGATTTACCCCAAATGCGGGAATTATGATGGGTACTCGTTCGGGAGATATCGATTATTCATTAATTCCTTATGTTATGGAAAAAGCTAATTTAACTTTAAAAGATGTAGATAATATCTTAAATAAAAAAAGTGGTTTATTAGGTATTAGTTCTTTATATAGTGACCATCGCGATATTGAAGAAGCTATGGCTAAGAATGATGAAAAAGCCATTTTAGCTAATGAAATGTATGTAAATAAAATTGTAAGTTTTATAGCTCGTTATTATGTTTTACTTGATGGTAATGTTGATGCTATCGTCTTTACAGCTGGGCTTGGCGAAAATGCTATTAACTTTAGAGCTGAAGTTATGCATAAATTAAGATCTTTAGATATTACTTTAAATGAAGAGATGAATAATAATATTGCTAGTTATAGAGAAAAACATGAAGGTATTATAAGTGGAGATGATTCTAAAGTTAAGGTTTATGTTGTCCCAACCAATGAAGAGTTAATGATAGCTACTGATACCATGAATATTATTAATAAATAGAAAGAAGGGGATTCCCATTAAAAGAGATTTATTTAAAAAAATATTTAGAATAATAAAAAAATATGACAATATTGTCATTGCTAGACACATTGGACCAGATCCTGATGCTATTGCTAGTCAAATAGCTTTAAGAGATTCTATTCGTTTAACTTTTCCCAATAAAAATGTTTATGCAGTTGGGGCTGGCGTTCATAAATTTAGATATTTAGGTTCTTTAGATAAAGTTGATATGACGGAAATAAAAGATGCTCTTTTAATTGTTTTGGATGTTCCTAATTTTATAAGAGTAGATGGAATTGAAGATTTAGAATATCGTGAAATATTAAAAATAGACCATCATCCCGCGGAAGATATAAAAGGTTCTGTTGATTGGACTGATACTACCAAAAGTAGTACTTGTGAAATGATAACAGAATTATTATTAGAAACTAAACTTTTAATGGATACTAAAATTGCCGAAAACTTATATATTGGTATAGTATTTGATTCTGATCGTTTCTTACTGCAAAATACTTCTTTAAATACCTTCAATACCGTCTATAAACTTTTAAATACTAGTAAAATAAATTTTGTTCCTTTATATGATAATTTATATGAAAGAAGTATAAATGAAGAAAAATTTAGGGCTTATTTAGCGAATAATATAGAAATAAGTGAAAATGGTATGGGTTATATTTATGTAAAAGATGAAATTTTAACAAAATATAAATTAGAAAATGTCGCTGTATCTAATCAAGTAAATAACTTTTATTTTATTAAAGAACTTATTTGCTGGATGTTTGTAGTTTATGATGAAAAAAATGAAATATTTAAAGTTAATATTCGTTCCCGGGGTCCAAAAGTTAATTTAATTGCCAATAATTATAATGGTGGTGGTCATCAATATGCCAGTGGAGCTAGAATAAAAGATTTCAAAGATGTTGAAAGTTTACATAAAGATTTAGAGGAAGCTTGTAAAGAATATTTAAAAGAACAAGAAAACTAATGAAAATTATTAAATTTAAAAAGAAAAAAAGTAATTTATATGAAATTACTTTTGAAGATAATACTACTTTAAATCTTTATGATGATGTAATAATTAAATATAACTTATTAAGTAAAAAGGATATTGATAAAAATTTATTAAAAGAAATAATATCAGCTAATGCTAATTTAGAATGTTATTATAAAGCTTTAAAATATTTAAATATTAAATTAAGAAGTAAAAAAGAAGTAAAAAAATATTTAAATAAGGAATATAGTAATGATATTGTTAGTAAAACAATTAAAAGATTAGAACAAGAAAAATATCTAAATGATGATATTTTTCTTAAATCTTTTATAAATGATAAAATTAATTTAACTTTAAAAGGACCTTTTTATATCCAAAAAGAATTAATAAACTTAGGTCTTAAAGAAGAAAAGATTATTAATTATTTAAATACTTTTGATGATGAAGTATGGATTTTAAAAATAAATAAAATAATTGGAAAAAAAGTTAAAAGTAATCATAATTTAGGAAATGAACTTTTAAAAGAAAAAATTAGAAAATATTTAATTCAAGAAGGTTATAATGTTTTATTAATAAATGAATGTTTAAATAATTATTCTTTTAATAATGATTCAGTAATACTAGAAAAGGAATTAAATAAAGAATATTTAAAATTAAGTAAAAAATATAATGGTGAGGAATTAATATATAAAATTAAATATAATTTATATAAAAAAGGCTTTAATGTGTCAAAAATAGAAGATTTATTAACACATTTTAATGAAAATTAAAATTAATATGATATAATTTAAGTAAGTTGGTGGAATAAATGAAAAAATTTATAAAAATTGAAATCATTTTAATTTTTTCTATATTTCTTATGGGTTTTAGCCAAGATGATTGGAAAGATATTTTCCAAAGTTATTCTGATATTATTAATAAAAATGGTGCTTTATGTTCGTATTCAGTGCGTGGTGATAGTGGTAGTTTAGGTTTTTCTAAATATCAAATTTATACAGTTTATAATAATGGAAATTTACCAAATGGTATTTATGATAAATATGATAATAATAGTTTAATGGCATTAATAACTGATGATAGTAATTATACAAATAGTATGGGGTCTGTAAATATAAATAATAAAACCATAATGTATTCTAATTTTAATATTAAAAGTTTTTTAAATACATATAAAAGTAAAAATAAATGTCCAACTTTTGTTTATTTTTGTCCACCTGTAACGGATGAAAATGGTAAAAATAATAGTTATGAAATAATTCAAAGTGAAGTAGATAATACTTATGGACATACGTGTTATCAATTTGTAAGTTCAGATGCAACTTTGGAGGAAATTAAACCCAATGGTTGCAACTATGAAGATGCCAAGGAATGTAAAATATATAATAAATCAATAGTTGATAAAACAGTATATATTGAATTAGGTAAAACAAATAATAATGGTAATTATATAATGTTTTCTTATTCATCTGATTTTGCTTCAAGAGGAATTAGTGTTGATTCAGGATATGGTACAATTACAGCTACATTAAGTGGCGGAGATGCTATTACTATTATGAAAGATGACAATGGTAAAAGTTTCTTTGATTATTACTGCTCTAATGAAAAATGTAGCTATCCACTTGATATTAATTTAGTTTATGGTTGTGCTAATTATTCGTATCATTACTTTATTTTTGCAAATAATTCTACTTATAATAATGTTGAGTATGGGGACATAACCGAATTAACAACGGATAAATGTGTTAGACCAAGTGGCCAATATGTTGAAGAATTTGGTAATGCTGATGATGTTAGTTATAATGATGTTGAAGGAATGAATTTTTGTAGTGAAGATGGCGTAAAAATGACCTTAAATATAATAGGGTATGTGGTATTTTCTCTAAAAATGATAGTACCATTATTGTTAATAATAATGGGATCATTAGATTTTTCCAAAGCTTTAATAAGTAGTGATGATAAAGCCATAAAAGATGCTTTAGGTAAATTAATAAGAAGAATAATCGCTGGAATAATAGTATTCTTTATTCCAACAATATTAAATTATGCATTTTCATTAATTAATGAAATAAGCAATAATCAAGCAAACTTTACAGAATGTAGTAGTTGTTTATTTACCCCATTTAATGGATGCTCTTATAAAAAATTAGGAGAATAAAATTATGAAAAAAATAAAAAATTTACTATTAGTATTAATATTATTTTTTATAGGATTCGACTTAGTAAGTGCCAAAAGTGCCATTTATGAATATCGGAATCCTAAAAATCAATCTCAAGGATTAAGAATAATTGTAGATGGAGTAGGTAATATTACTTACGAAAATATTGGACTTAATTATGTAGTTTTTAGAGGATTAAGTCCAGATTTATTCATGCCTAATGGTACTTATGTTGACTGTTATAATTCTCAAATTGCTACTCTTCATGGAACCGTTCGAGCTGATGATGGCAATGAAATAATTTATTATGAATTGTCGCCAGGGAGTTCAAGTCATCCTTCAGATATTAATTTAGAAATTGTACCTAGTAACTGTGTAGTTGATAATGCTAGCTCAGGAAGCAGTAGAGAAATTGTTCTTAATTGTCCTTATGAAAATGATATAACTGTAAATTTTTATAATGATAAATCAATAACTGCGATTAAATCAGGTTTTAATAGTTATCCTTCTGTAAATTTAAATGAAGTACCTGAAAGGTGTCCTGGTTATATTTATTATTTAGAATATGAAAATGATTTAATGATTTCTTTAAATAAAGCTAATAATTATAAAAAAGCAAGATATACTGGAGTTAATTCAACTGATGCTTCCTATCAAGAAGAATTTGGCAATGCTAATGATGTTAGTTATAATAATGTTGAAGGAATGAATTTTTGTAGTGAAGATAGCGTAAAAATGACCTTAAATATAATGGGGTATGTGGTATTTTCTCTAAAAATGATAGTACCATTATTGTTAATAATAATGGGATCATTAGATTTTTCCAAAGCTTTAATAAGTAGTGATGATAAAGCCATAAAAGATGCTTTAGGTAAATTAATAAGAAGAATAATCGCTGGAATAATAGTATTCTTTATTCCAACAATATTAAATTATGCATTCTCATTAATTAATGAAGTAAGCAATAATCAAGCAAACTTTACAGAATGTAGTAGTTGTTTATTTACCCCATTTAATGGCTGTTCTTATAAAAAATTAGGAGAATAAAATTATGAAAAAAATAAATATAATTTTTTTCATAATAATAGCTTTTGTTTTTTGTAGTGGTTTTAGTATTCCAAGTGCCAATAGTTGGAAAGATTATTACGAAAAAAATAAAAGTGAAATAAATAAAAGTCTTTTTTGTCAATATAGAACTTCAGGAACATTGGCTGGAACTATTAATTGGATTTCTTTTGATGCCACGGAACATAGTTTAATGATTACTTTTAATGAAGGCCAAAGTTTAAATCCAAATTCCCAAATTTTTAGTGAAGATGATAACAGTCCTAATGCTGCTAATAATCAAATTTCTGGTACACAAAATCTTTTGCTTTTATATAATTATAAAATGAATGAGGTTTGTCCATCAAATATTTATTTATATGTATATGATGTATATGGTGATGGTAGTTATTATACAGTAAATATGGTTAGTTCTCCGAATGATTTGGAAAATACTTCGGATTATCAAGGATATGTTACTTATACAAGAGGAGAACCGGTAAAAGATAATTATGATCGAGCAGAAGATAACATAACTTCTGATGGTAATATTCAACATCCTAATGGTTCTGTAACTGCTGGAGATGGTTCGACTTTAAAAGAAGAATTTGGCAATGCTGATGATGTTAGTTATAATAATGTTGAAGGAATGAATTTTTGTAGTGAAGATAGCGTAAAAATGACCTTAAATATAATAGGGTATGTGGTATTTTCTCTAAAAATGATAGTACCATTATTGTTAATAATAATGGGATCATTAGATTTTTCCAAAGCTTTAATAAGTAGTGATGATAAAGCCATAAAAGATGCTTTAGGTAAATTAATAAGAAGAATAATCGCTGGAATAATAGTATTCTTTATTCCAACAATATTAAATTATGCATTCTCATTAATTAATGAAGTAAGCAATAATCAAGCAAACTTTACACAATGTAGTAGTTGTTTATTTACTCCATTTAATGGTTGTTCTTATAAAAAATTAGGAGAATAAAAAAGAGTTTCAAATTTCGAAACTCTTTTTAAATACGTTAATTATTATTTGCTTGACTACTAGCTAAAGCTCTTTTAACATAATTTTCATATTGTCTATTAAGTTCACTATCAGTTATTTTTAAATCATAACTTTTACGATAATATTCTAGTGCTTCAATAACAATATCAGCTTTATTAGTTCTTAAATCATTAGCTAAAATATCTTTAATTTCATCTTTTAATTCTTCTAAAGAAGCTTTTTCATAAGATTTAGTTTTTAATACAATATGGTATCCTAATTCGGTAGTAACTACTTTATTATAAACTTCATTATCCTTAATTTTATAAGCAGCATCTAATAATTCATCATAATTACTAGATAAGTCACCATAAGTAATTTTCTTTCCAAATGCTCCTTCATTATCTTTAGTTGCTGAATCATCAGAATTTTCTTTTGCTAATTTTTTAAATTCACTAACTTTATCATCAGCTGCATTAATTTGTTTTAATAACTCTTCCGCTTTATCTTTGGCTTCTTGTTCTGCTTTTTCCGTATCTTCAGAACTCATATCACTAGTAGTTTTAGGACTAATTAAAATATGAGATATTTCAACATCGCCTTGAGCTTTTTCATTATAATATTTTTCAATATCCTCATCAGTAACTAATATTTTAGAATATTCATCAATAGCATGATTTTGCATGTAACTTAAATAAATATTATTTTGAAAAGCTTCTATAGTAGAGAAACCATAATATTGTTGGACAAATTGTAAAAATTGATCTTCACTTTCATAATTCTTTTTGGCACTATCTACATAATTTTTAGCCATTTCTTTAGCAGTATCCATATAATCTTTAAATTCAGTTTCTAGAATGTAAGTATCTATCATTGTTATAACTGATTCTAATGCATAATTATCTTTGATAAACTTATATAAATCATCATTACTTATTTTAAAATCATCTTTAAATGTTACAGCTGCTTCCTTTCCATCCTCAAGTTTAGGAGCTCCACAACCCGCGAGTAATAAAATACCTAAACTTAAAATTCCTATTTTTCTTTTCATTTATAACCTCCAGTTATTATTATAAAATAAATTCTAGGAAAATACAAGAAAATTGCCATTTAACATAACTAAAAAGCACGCACATTTCCAGATAAGAGCCATATTATACTAGTGAAAAGAAAATAAAGGAGGTTTTATATGAATAATTGTGGAAATGGCTTAGGTGCAGCAATAATCTTAGTTCTATTTATTCTATTAATAATCATATTAGGAGCATTTATTTAAAAATAAAAGTTTATAAAGGAGGTTAATTATGAGCTGTAGTAAAAATTCATCCCAAAGTAACAATGGATGGAGTGGAAATTACTTTTTTATCGTTTTAATTCTCTTCATTCTACTTGCTATTATTTGGGGTGGCTCATTTATATATTAAAGAGGCTATCCTCTTTTTTTATTAAATAAAAAAACAACTTTACGTTGCTTTTAAAGGTAAAACATTAATTGTTTTATCAAATTTTAAAATTACATTTTTATATTGTTCATATACATTTTCATAATTTTTTAAATAATCATTATTTAATTTACTAAAAGGAATAATTTTATAATATTTTTCTTGAGTATTTTTATAAGTATAAATTAATTCAATACGTAAATTATTAATATTTATATCCTTACTAGCATCAGCATTAATAGTTTTTTTTACATCCATCATTGCTAAAGCCCCAATAACACCTTTATAACCAATAGAGGAATATAAATCAATTTGATTAGAGATAAAATTACCTAAAGAATAAATAACTAAAGTATCATCTATCCATTCAATGGGTTCTAAACAATGAGAATGGTTACCAATAACTAAATCAACTCCCAAATCAGCAAGAAAATTAGCTTGATCTTTTTGTTCAGCAGTTATATCTTGATTATATTCTACACCCCAATGCATTGCTACTATTAAAAAATCTACTTTGTCCCGCAAAGCTAAAATATCATTTTTAGCTTTTTCTTTATCGAAAACATTAACTAAATAGCTTTTGTTGCTTGGAACATTTAATCCATTAGTTCCATAAGTATAAGATAGTAGAGCATAAGTAATATTATTTTTTTCTTTTATTTGAATATTATTTTGTTCTTCATAACTACTAGCAATTCCATTATACATAATATTATCTTGATTTTTAAAATAATTTAAAGTATTTAATACTCCGTTTTCTCCTTTATCAAAAGAATGATTACTAGCTAAACTTATCATATTAAAACCGGCATCTAACATAGCATCACCATATTCACTCGGAACACTAAAAGTAGGATAATAAGTATAGTTACCAGGACTTCCAAATGGAGTTTCTTGATTATAGTAAGCAATATCAAAATTTTTAACTATTTCTTTTATATCAGTTATAAAAGGTTTAAAATCATAACCATTATTAGTTTGGGCATATAAAGCAACATTATTATGAATTAAACCATCACCTGTAGCTAATAAACTAAAACTATAGTTCTTTGGATAGTTATCTTTCGAAGAATCATTTTCTTTAGTATTTTCATACTTTTCATTATTACTAGCTTCATTTTGATTAAATTCTTTATAATATAAGCTAGCTCCAACAATAACTAATAAAAATACCACTAAAGTTAATAATCTCTTTAGCTTTTTTTTTACTTTTTTCTTTAACTTTACCATATTATCCTTTTAATATTTTAATTATTTCTTCTTTACTATGTTTTTCATCTTTATTGATAAAATTAGGTAATAAATGTAAATGATAATGCTTAATTTTTTGATCTATACCATAATTTACAAGCATTGTTAAAGATTCTTTGTTTAGTTTTTGCATTAATTCTGTTCCATATTTTTTGGCAATTTTATTAATATGTAATAAAACATCATCCGGAATTTCTTGATAATCTTCATAATGAACTTTTGGTATTATTAATGTGTGACCATCAACATCAGGATAAGCATCCATAATAACGATTACTACCTCATCTTCATAAAGAATAGTAGCATCTAATTCTTTATTAACTATTTTACAAAATAAACAATTCATAAAACCATCTCCATTTTAAGTATAACAAAAACTTTAACTTTAGCCTAGTATTTTCTTATTTTTTTCTTTATGGGTATACTTTTACCTAGATAAAGCATAGATTATGGTAAGGGGTGAAGTTAATGGCTTTTAAAGAAATAGTAACAAAAGCCGTGATTGGTAAAGCTAAAAAAACAACAAGTAATGATTTTACAATGCAAACGGAAGAAGTTCCAACTACTGTTTTAGGATGTTGGGTTATTAATCATTCTTTCTCGGGAACAAAGGGGGATAATAAAGTAAACATTACAGGTACTTATGATGTTAATGTTTGGTATTCTTATGATACCGATAGTAAAACAGCAGTTTCTACCAAAAAATATAGTTATAATGATAGTATGATTGTTCCATTAAAAGATGATGCAAAATTAACTAATGCATCAGAAATAATTGTTAGATGTTTAAAACAACCAACAGTTTCTAATGTTTCCATAAAGGATGGTATAGTTAATTTAAGTATTGAAAAAGAATTAGGAGTTGAAATTGTCGGAGACACTAAAGTAAAAATAAATGTTGAAGAAGATGAAGATGATTATGTTGAAGTTTTTGATGATGAAGAAGTGGATAAAGAAATAAAAGAAATTAATGAAGATTATTTAGATGATTCGTCTACTGAATAAAAAAATAGTTTTTATTTAAAGAGGAAAGGTTACTTTCTTTTTTCTTTTCTTTATGATACAATAAAAATATAAAAATTAATAAAGTTTAAGAATAAGGAAGGAGTTAAAGTAAGTTTGGAAATATTAAAAAAGAAAAGTAATATTATTCTTTTGGGAGTTATGGTTGTTTTTTTAATAGCCGGTATTGTTTTCTTTATTTTAGGTAGTATTCCAGTTAAAGAATATAAAGTAGAATTTGATTCTTTAGGAGGATCCGCGGTTAGTACTTTAGTTGTTCCAAAAAATAAAAAAATCGAAGAACCTGAAAAACCCACTAGAGAAGGCTATGTATTTAAGGGTTGGTATTTTGGCAATGATTTATTTGATTTTGATACGAAAATAAAAAAAGATATATTATTAGTAGCTCATTGGGATGAAGAAGTTATCGAAGTAGAAGCTCTTTCCTTAAATACTGATAGTGTGGAATTAATGATAGGAGAAGGTATTACTTTAGAAGCTAATAGAGATGAAGCCCTTACTTGGGAAAGTTCAGATAATAGTATTGCTAAGGTTACTGATGGTTATGTTGAGGCTTTAAAAGAAGGTAAAGTTACGATTACAGTAACCGCTAGTAATGGTGAAAAGGTAACTTGTGAAGTAGAAGTTATTAATAATCCGGATATTATTGCCGTTAGTAAAATAACGATATCTGGTCCTCAATTAGTTAATGTTGGTAGTTCTATTAAATTAAGTGTTAATATTACGCCAGCTAATGCGACAAATAAAACTGTTACATGGCATAGTAGTAATAAAACAATTGCTACAGTAGATTCTTTAGGTAATGTAGTAGGTCTTAAGGAAGGAAGTGTTACTATTTCGGCTACAACTAATAATGGACGTAAAGCATCATTATTGGTTGAAGTTAAACCTAGTGAAAATACTGATGTTCCTGAAACCCCAAGTACTCCTGAAAATCCAGAAAATCCGGATAATCAAGTTGAAGATAATCCAGTTGAACCTGAGGTTCCAGAAAGAATTCCTGTTACTAAAGTTACAATTTCAGGTGCCGTTCAATTAAGACCGGGAGAAGGTGCGAGACTTAGTATAACTATAGAACCAACAAATGCAACAGATAAGAAAGTTACTTGGTCTTCTAATAATCCGTTAGTTACTGTAGATGAAAATGGTAATGTTTTAGTAGATGAAAAAGCAACAGATGGCGAAGTTATTATTACAGCTACTGTAGATGGCGTTTCTGCAGAACATACAATAAATATTAAAAGTGAAATTGAATAAAATTAATTTCACTTTTTTAGTCAATAATTTTTAGTTGACGCATATTATTTGATATGTTATACTAGGTAAAGAAATGAAGGAGGTAAAAAATGGCTGTTAAATTAAGATTAAAAAGAATGGGTGCTAAGAAGAAACCTTTCTATCGGATTGTTGCTGCTGATTCTCGTAGTCCAAGAGATGGTCGTTTTATTGAAACAGTAGGAACTTATGATCCAATAAAAAAACCAGCTATCGTAACTATTGATGAAGAAAAAGTTTTAGCTTGGTTAAATAATGGAGCAATCCCAACTGATACCGTTAAAAGTATTTTAAAATCACAAGGAATAATTGCAAAATATACGGAACTTAAGAATACAAAGAAATAGAGGTAGAAAATGAAAGATTTAGTAAGTTACACTGAATTTCTTGTTAAAAGTTTATGTAAAGAACCAGAATTAGTAAAAGTTGAATCATTTGATTCTGATGAAGAAGCTACTATTTTAGAAATAATTGTTCATAGTAGTGATATGGCTACTATTATTGGCCGTAATGGTAAAATGATTTCTGCTATTAGAACTCTAATTCAAGCATATTGTGCCTTAAATGGTAATAAAAAAGTAAAAGTAAATGTTGATTCTTTTTAAAGGTTACTTTTATTTTTTAAAAATTCTCGGAGCATTTTAGTAAGTGCTCTTTTTTCTATTCTTGAAACATAACTACGAGAAATTTTTAACTCTTTAGCAATTTCTTTTTGCGTTTTTTCTTTTTCATTATTCAAGCCATATCTTTTAATAATTATTTCTTTTTCTCTATTATTTAATAAGTTTAAATATTTATTTAATAATTCAATATTATCTTTAACATGAATTTTTTCTAATATGTCGGGTCCGTCATCCTTTATAATATCAATTAGATTTATTTCATTTCCTTCTTTATCATAACCAATTGAATCATTTAAACTTACAATATTATTAGTGTTTTTATTAGAACGAAAATACATTAATATTTCATTCTGAATACAACGCGCGGCATAAGTTGTAATTTTAGTTTTTTTATTATTTTTAAATGTATCTATTCCCTTTATCAAACCAATAGTTCCAATACTAATTAAATCATCACTTGATATGTCTTTACTATCAAATTTTTTTACAATATGGGCAACCAGTCTTAAATTATGTTCAATTAATTTATTTCGAGCATCTTGATTTCCTTTAAGCATTTCATTAATGCATTTTTCTTCTTCTTCAGGCGTTAAAGGATCGGGAAAAACATTATTGGAATAACTTCCCGTGAAAAACATAGCACTTTTTAATAAATTTAAAAGATTTAATAACATAATTCACTTCCTATTAAATTATATTTTAAAAATGTTAAGCTTATGTAAAATTTTATTTTTTAAAAACCAAGTGCTTGATATATATATATATATAGTAAAATGGACTTTAGGATAGAGTAATAAATAATAAAATATGTCAACTTAGAAAGTATTAATTGTAAACTACATCTATGTAGATGTATGCTAATATTAAGAATATAAGTGGACATAATAATGAAAAGAGGTATAGTCTGAAAAATAATCTTTTCAAGACTATGTGTGCCTTGAACGAAGTGAAAGGAA
>CANRAL010000023.1 GCA_947628585.1 uncultured Bacilli bacterium
AATTTCCAGTTTTTCGGGAATTTTATCCTATAATCTTATTTTTTCTAGTTTTCGGGATTTTAGTTTTTTATTCAGTCTTAAATTTTACATCATTTTTTTTGTAAATTGCTAATTTTTAATAACAATTACATAGATAATTTATACTTATAGCCAAATTATTATTAAAAAATAAAACTTTACATTTTCTGTAAAAATTATTAAAAAGTTATTGTCAAAGTTTTAATAGAAAGATACAATGTAATAAAGGTGAAGATTATGGAACATATCCCTGAAAAAGATTTTGAAGAATTACGAAAGATGGTTAATAATGAAAACTTTCAAAAATATTTAGAAGAATATGATAAGAGTTTAAAAAGTAGTACAACCCCAAGACAAACAGTTTATAAAACTAAGAAAAGAGAAAAAAAGTCTATTGATTTATATCGCCTTTCTAAGCTTTCGGTAAGAGTAAGTCTATTTGCAATTGTTGCTACTGTCAGTATCAATTTTGGAGTTAATACTTATTATGATGTAAAAGCCGATGATGTGGCTAAAAAAATGGTTAATATTGATAATGCTTATTCTTTTAAATATAATGGACAAAGTTATATTCATATGTATGATTCTATTGAAATTGCTCATAAAATTTTAGATTATGAAGGAAATAAAAGTATTGATGCTATAATATATTCCTATTTCGTAAATATTGAATTTAATGTTGAAGAAGTAATGAATGATGTATTTAAAGAAATGCAAAGCATAATAGCTTATAATACAAGTAATAATATTCCTATTAGTGTTGAAAAAATGAATTCCTGCAATTATTCTTCTTTAAAAGATTATATTACTGCCAAAGGATTTAAAGATTATGATGAATATCGAAAAAAAATGGATCGCTTATTAGTAGCCTATGAAAAGGAAGATTTAGAAAAAGTAAGTGATATAATGGGCGATATAAATGAGGAAGGAATAAAAAGATAATGGATTATATAGAAATAGATGGAAAAAATTATGATATTGTAAAAGAAATTAAAAGTGATGATACAACATATGTTTATTTATTAGATTCATTAGATAATTTATTAATTCAAAAACATGATGTAACAAATAATTTATTAATAAATTTAGAAGATGAAAAAGAATATATTAAAGCTTTAAATCTTTATAAAAATGAAAAATAGGACATTAATTAATGTCCATTTTTTTAATTTATTTTATCACTTAAAGTTACTTTTAAAACACTATCACTTGATATATCTTCATTTTCATTAATACTTTGATCTGTTACATAACCATAACCATTTATTTCACATTTTAAATTTATTAAATTACAATATGTTTTAACTTCACTACTACTCCAATTTTGCATATTAGGCATTTTTGTATCTAAACTATTAGTAACTAAAAATACTTTATCGCCAGCGATTAAGGAAGTATTTTTTAAAGGATATTGATTAATGATGTAATTACCACTACCTATTACAATACTTTTTAAATTTAAAGATTCTAAATTAGTTAAAGCATCATTAGTATTTTTACTTATATAGTTATTAATTGTAACAAGTTTAGAATAATCTACATCACTTTTTTTACTAGTTAATTTAGCATAACTAGCAATTTCTTCAATGGCTGTTGTAACAACACTAGCTAAGGTTTTCGTCGAAGCTACCATTTTTTCATTAGCTACATAAACAATATATTTAGGATTTTCTTCAGGGAAAATACCAGCGAAACTTTTAATATAATCATATTCTCCACTTAAATAGCCTCCTTTAGAAGAAGCAATTTGAGCAGTTCCGGTTTTAGCAATTACATTTACATTATTAGTTTGATAAGTTTTACCTGTTCCAAATTCAATAACATCATGCATTAATTCTCGCATTTTTTGACTTGTCGCAGCACTAAAAACTTTTTTTACTTCTTGTCTTTTTCCTTCATAAATTACATTATCATTACTATCCACTATTTTTTTAACAATATAAGGTTTAATTACCGTTCCATCGTTAGTTAAAAAAGTCATAGCTTGTAAAATTTGAATAGGAGTTACACTTAAACCTTGACCAAAACTAGCATTGGCTAATTCAACTGGATATTTAAAATTTAAACTACCAGCAGCTTCATTAGATAATTCAATTCCTGTAGTTTTACCAAAACCTAAATCAAAATAATAATTTTTTAAAACATCAGTACCTAATCTTTGAGATAAAATAGAAGCAGCAACGTTGGAAGAATTGGCAAAACCTAAATCAAAAGAAATTGTTCCCCAACCTTCTCTGGTAGCATCTCTAATGGTAGTTCCCGCGATATCTATAGATCCGGATTTATAGGTTTCACTACCATTGTATTTGCCAGATTCAATTGCTGAGGCAAAAGAAAATATTTTCATAACACTACCCGGTTCATATTGATAACTTACTAAAGGATTCATATAACTAGTTAAAGTATTCGTATCATTGGGATTAAAATTGGGATTTGTTGCACTCGCAACTATTTCTCCTGTTTCGGCATCCATAACTGTGAAAATCATCCAAGACATACTCGCCTCATCACTTAAACTTTTAATAGCTTTTTCAACTATTAATTGAATATTACTATCAATAGTTAAATAAATATCAGCCCCATCTTCCGCGGGTACTACATGTTCTAAAGTATTCGGGATTTGATAATTACCTTTGGTATATTTTTGAAATTCGCGGTAACCATCAATTCCGGACAAAGTATCATTAAAATATTTTTCAATACCTAATTTACCTTCAATAACTCCATCTTCATTTTCTTTCGCATAACCTAAAGTATAAGCTAAAAAACTTCCTTTTTCATAATATCTTTGTTGGCTTACTAAAAAATCTATTCCTGGCAAATCTAAAGCTTCTATTTTACTTTTCATATTTTCTGTTAAATTATTGCCTGCCGAACCAAATTGAACTTGATATTTATCATCTTGATTTAAATAACCTAATATTTTTTCTTCACTTATGCCTAAAATTGGAGCTAATTTTTGAGCTGTAGTAACTTTATCTACCACATGTTTGGGATTATTCATATCAGTAGTTCGAGATGCTGATAAATAAGCAATTAAGGTATAAGAATTAACATTTTGGGCTAAAGTTTCATTATTAGTATCTAATATACTTCCCCGATGAGATGGTAATACTTGTCTCGCCGTAGTTATAGATAAAGCTTTTTCTTTTAAATTAATTCCATCAACTTTATCACTTAAAACAATATAACTAAGTTTAGCTATACATGCGCAAAATAAAAGAATAACACCTAAAATAATTATTTTGGAAGTTTTAACTGTTATTCTTTTATGCATTTTTCCTCGACCTCTATTCTTCACCTACAGTTTTTATATTACTATTATTATACGATAAACTATATTCTTCAGCAATAGCTTCAATATTATCTAAACTTGTTAATTCATCTATTTGCATACTCAAACCTTGATTAGTTAATTCTTGAGTATTTATTTTACTTTTAATTCGTTCTAATTCCGTATTAGATTCACTTAATAAACTAGATGTAAAAACATTAAAAATGGGAACCGCGAGAAGCATTAAAAATAATAGAAAATACATAAACTTTTCCCCTTTTAATAATTTATATTTTTTACTTTTAGAAGCTTTCACAATAATCATACCCTTTCTATTATTCTTAATTTTGCACTATTGCTTCGACTATTTTCTTGTAATTCTTTATTACTAGGAACAATAGCTTTTTTATTTACTAATTTAATTAATGGTTGATATTCTAAAGGAATATTAGGTAAACCTTTAACCATTTCATCAACTTCACTATATTTTTTAAAAATATTTTTAACTATTCTATCCTCGAGAGAATGAAAAGTTATAACGGCAAGACGACCTTGAGGCTTTAATAATTTTATAGCTTCGGGTAATGTTTTTTCTAAAACATTAAGTTCATCATTAACCTCAATTCTTAGAGCTTGAAAAATTTTTCGTTCAGGATGATGCTTATAAAAATAATTACTGCCACAGGCTTCTTTAATTATTTCAACTAATTCTAACGTTCCAGTTATTTTTTTCATAGCTCTTTTTTTAGTTATAAGATAAGCAATTTGTCGGGAGTTTTTTTCTTCACCATATTTAAAGAAAATATCAGTTAAAGCATTTAAAGAATAATTATTTACTACATCTTTAGCTGTTTTCCCTTCATTATTATTCATTCGCATATCTAATAAACCATCTTGCATAAAAGAAAAACCTCGTTCTTTTTTATCTATTTGAGGGGAAGAAACCCCCAGATCAAAAATAATGCCATCAACAAAATCAACATTTTCCTTTTTTAAAACTTCTAGCATATTAATATAATTAGTATTAAATATTTTAAAATTGGTTCCGATTTTTTCAAGTTTTTGATTGGAATAAAGAACCGCTTTTTCATCAGCATCAAAGGCGAATAGATAACCCCTTTTTATTTTTTCAAGAATTTTTGCTGCATCTCCGGCATAACCAACGGTAGCATCAACATAAATGCCATCCTCTTTAATATTTAATCCTTCTAGAAGTTCTTTTTGCAAAACACTATAATGCATCTTTTGTCTCCTCAAATAAATGTTCAGCGATGTCTTCGAGCTTTTCACTATTATCATTTAATAAATTTTGAAAAGCATCTAAATCCCATATTTCTAAACGGTCATTTACGCCGATTATGGCACATTCTTTAGTTAAACCGGCGTAGAAGACCAATGGGGAGGTAATATTAATTCGACCACATTTATCGAATTCACAAACAGTAGCGCCTGAAAAGAAAGAACGACTAAAAGTTCTGGCATCTTTCTTCGTAAAAGGTAGAGTATTTAATTTATTAACCAGTTTTTCCCAATTAGTTAAAGAATAAACATAAAGACATTTTTCAATTCCTCTAGTAATAACAAATTCATTACCTAGTTCATCTCTAAGTTTATTTGGAATAACTAAACGGCCTTTATCATCAATATTATGATGAAATTCACCCATTAACATAATTATCCCCCACTTTCTACCACAGCCTACCACTGTCTACCACTATATTACCAAAGGTCAAAAAAAAAGTAAATACCTAATTATTTACTTTTTATATCTTTACATTATTTTACAACATTTTATTTTTTTCGAGCTAAAGCTTTAGTTTCTTTACTTATTTCACTATTTAATTCATTTAAAAGAATATAAAGATTTAAACAATTATTTTCATAAGCAATTATAGTATCAGCACTAATTTCTTTTTCCATAGCTCTTTTTCTTAAATAAAGATTATCCGTATAAAATAAATATATAAAATAATTTTTAATATTTTGAGATACTATTTCATATTCATCTACGTTTTCACATTTAATTAATATTTTAAATATATCATTATATTTTTCAATATTAGGAATATTTAAAATATATCTTAAGAAATTATAATCTTCATAATAATTTAAAATATAAAATAAATCTTCATATAATTTTTTATTTTTTACTTTATTATGTAAAGCATCCATTTCATTCTTTAAACTTTCAAAAGTTTTCATTCCTTCGATCGTTATCATTTTTTGCCGAGAACCAATTTTTTTCCAATCAGTATATGGAGCATCTTTTATTTCTTCTATTACTTCTTTATCTTTTCTAAAAAACGGATGCATAAATGTTTCTATAGCCATTTCCATATCATAAACTGTCGGTTGTTTTTTAATTATTTCTAAATAATCAGCTGTACCAGTTAATTTAGGCATTTTAGGACTATTAATAGTATCTAAAAAATCAACTTTTTTATTAATTACCATTTCTAAATATTTAATTATATCTTCATCAGGCATAACTCCATAATTTCTTTTTATAAAACTATAATAAGCATAATTAAAAAAGTATATTTGATTAGTTAATACAAAATTGATAATAGGAGCACTAAATTCAAAATAAGGATATAATTTTTGAGGAACTTCATCAATTTTTATTAATAAATTTAAAGTACTTTCTTCTAATCTAACCCTTTTTTCTTTTAAATAAGCAAATAATTCTATATGTTTATTCATAAAAACCACACATTCCTTTCACTTCGTTCAAGGCACACATAGTCTTGAAAAGATTATTTTTCAGACTACCTCCCTAATTATTTTAATTTTATCATGGCTCTAAAAAATATTCAAGGGCTTTAATTAGGCCAATTTTGCCATAATCATATGTTAAAGATCCTTGGAAATAAGCGATGTAAGGTTCTGCGATAGGACCATCGCAAGAAAATTCAATTGAGGAACCTTGAGTAAAGGAACCACTGGCCATAATAATTTTTCTTTCATAACCAGGCATATCACTAGCAATTGGATTAACAAAAGAATCTATTGCACTTCCTTTTTGAACTCCTTCAACAAATTTAATTAATTTACCTTTATCTTTAAATTTAATAGCCGTTACAATATCACTTCTTTTTTCATTTATCCGGGGATTAACTTCATAACCTAGAGCATCAAAAATATAACTAGCTAAAGTAGCGGTTTTTAAAGCATTAGCTACCACGGAAGGAGCTAAATATAAACCTAATAAAAAACTTTTATTGGCCCCTAAAGAAGGACCAACATCTTTTCCTTCTCCCGGCATATTTAATCTTTCTCCGCATAATTTAATGAGATTTTTTTTGCCAACTATATAAGCTCCATTATTAGCAATACCAGCTCCTAAATTTTTAATTAAAGAACCTACACAAATATCGGCACCAACTTCGGTTGGTTCTAAAGTATCAACTAATTCACAATAACAATTGTCGACCATAATAATAACGTCTTTATTTATATTTTTAATAAATTTAATTACCTTCGCAATTTTTTCGATACTTAAACTATCGCGAAAACTATAACCTTTACTTCTTTGAATAGTTATAAGTTTTACTTTATTAGTTTTTAAAAACTTAGCAATTTCATTATAATCAAAATCATTATTAATTAAAGAAATTTCCGCATAATCGATATTATAGGATTTTAAACTACTAGGACCATCTTTAATTATTTGATCTAAAGTATCATATAATTGACCCGTTATCGATAAAAATTTTTCATAAGGTCGTAATAAGGCAAACAAAGCGGTAGATAACGCATGAGTTCCCGAAATAAATTGATTTCTGACTAAGGCATCTTCCGTTTTAAAAACTCGAGCATAAATTCGTTCAATTTTATCTCTTCCAATATCATCTAACCCATAACCTGTCGTTCCATAAAAGTCAGTTTCCGTAACTTTTTCGCTATGAAAAGCCTCTAAGATTTTCTCACTATTAAAATAAGCTACTTTACGAATTTCCTTATAAGTATCTTTTAAAGCCTCTTCGCCTTTTTGAATTAGTTCTTCTATCATTTTTCTCCTCCATCTACCCTTATAATAGTACTATTTATATAACTAGATGCCTCACTTGCTAAAAAATAAATTACATTAGCCACTTCTTCTTTTTCGCCAAAGCGATTTAATAAAATATTATTTTCTTGCATTTTTTGAAAATTAGGTTCTATATCTTTATTCATATCTGTATTAATCCAACCGGGAGCGACAGCATTAACTCTTATTTTAGGAGCTAATCTTTTAGCAAAATCATGAGTTAAGGCAATAATTCCCGCTTTAGAAGCATCATAATCTATAGCTTCACTATATCCATCATTTATAGCACCATTACTACTTATATTAATAATACTTCCCTTTTCCATTATTAAGGAAGCATATTTAGTTACTAAAAATGTTCCTAATAAATTAACATTTAATACTTTTTGAAATTCTTCGGTACTTTTATCTAAATAATCATTATCTATAGCTATACCGGCATTATTAACTAAGCAGTCAATTTTACCAAATGTATTCTTTATATTAGTTATCATCTTTTTTACTTCTTCTTCTATTGCTACATCGGCCTTATAAACTAAGACTTCCACTTTGTATTTTTTTATTATTTCGTCCTTTAAAGCTAAAGCATCTTTTTCTTGAAATAAATAATTAATTATTACATTATAACCTTCTTTAGCAAATTTTAAAGCCGTAGCTTTACCAATTCCTCTACTTGCTCCTGTAATTAAAACCGTTTTCATTTTCTTCACCGAATTTATTGTATCAAAAAACTATTGATTAGAAAACCAATAGTTTTATAAATTACTTAGTTTTTAAAACTTTCCGAATATTTAAGTAATATTGATAAGCTGAGACAACAGAAAGGATAGTAGCTAAAATTAAAAATAAGTTAGCAACCGGAATACTTATTAATTCGAAAGGTAAATTATAGAAAAAGACAAAAGTTATTCCCAATAACATAAAAACTGTTTTAATTTTTCCTAAGATGCTTGCTGCGACAACCTTACCTTTATTTCCCGATTCCATTTTTAAAACATCGACAATTATATCTCTAGTTACAATTACAACCGGTATAACTACAGGTACTATTCTTTCATAAGCTAAAATAATTAATACACCATTTACTAATATTTTATCCGCGATAGCATCAAGAACTTTACCTATATCCGTAACTTCATTATTTTTTCGAGCTAAATAACCATCAAGAAAATCAGTAAAAGAAGCAATAGCAAATAAAACTCCCGCGATAATGTATTTAATATTAACTAAAACGTTACCTACAAGGAAAGTAGGAAAATTTATACCTATTTGATACCAAGGTATGAGTAACATTAATAATACAATTATCGAAATAACGATTCGACCAATTGTTATTTTATTTGGTAAATTCATCTTTTCTCCTTATAACTTATTACAGTAGTTTCTTGATTATTTATCGTTATTTGTTTTATAGACCATAATACGATTAAAACTACTAAAATAAACAATAATATATAAAATATAATATATACTTTTTTTTCATATTTATGACTTTTAGTGGTATAAGGCGAAGCAATAGTTTCCGTTTTGCTTTCTTCCTTTAATTTTAATTCAATAGTTTTTTCAATTTCTTTAATAGGAATTTTAGAAGTATATTCAAACATATATTCATTAAATTCATCAATTAATTTTTTAGTATCCAAGCCTAAATATTTAGAATATTCTGAAATATAATTTTTTAATTCAAAAATATCTTTAAAAGCTCCAACTCTTCCTGCTTCAATATTTTCTAATATTTCTTCTTTGATATCCAAGTCTTTGCTTACTTCTTTAATACTTACTCCCGACTTTTCTCTAGCTTGATTAAATATCTCGCCAATTTCGTTCAAAGCTTTTCACTCCTTTAAAAATAAATAATTTTAATAAGCCATTTTCTGTCCTTTTAAAAATAAAAGGGGGAAATATTTATCTACCAATAAGTCCTATACTTCCTTCAGTTAGGTTATATAGACTCCCCTACCATAATTTGGGTTTCTCGCTCGCGGGGTTTACCACGTTCCACTATCTATATCACTATAGATACTCGTCTCTTTGGCACTTTTAGACCTACTCTTTTCTTAATAATAAGAAAAATTTCGGAGCCGTTAGTAAAAACTACCTTAGGTTATTTTTTCCCTAAGCACGAACACTACTACCATCACAGGATAGTGCGAGTATGGACTTTCCTCTGCATACTAACTTTATGCAGCATTTCCCTAAAAATTATTCATTTGTTCCGTAGACAATTTTTTCTAAATTGCTAATTCTTTTTAGAAGGTCAACATTATTACTACTACGATTATTATTACTATCATTATTAGAACTAACAACTTCTTCTTTTAATCTTCTTATTTCGGTTTTTAATTTAACATTATCATCCGTTAAATCTTTAATGTCTTGTTCTAATTTTTTTATTATATTATTATATTCCGCATAATCTCTAATAACCATATCTAAGAACTTATCAACTTCTTGAGGACGATATCCCCGAGCATCAATATTAAATTCTTTTTCTAGTATCTCCTGAGGCGTTAAATATAATCTATCCTTATACACAAATATCCACCTTCCATAGATAAATTATAGTTGCTTTCTTATTTTTTGTCAAGGCTCCTTACTTCTTCCCATAATAACTTTATTTCTACTTCTTTAACTTTATTTAAAACTTCTTCAATTAATAAATCATATTGCATTATAATCACCGTTTTTATTTTACCTAATTTTATTTAAAATGACATTACTTTCGACAAAACTAGACAAATGTTTTAATAATTCACTGAAATATCATATTAAAATTTTAATAATTATGTTATAATTTTGATTAGGGTGATATTTTGTTATATCCTAATAATATTAAAAAAACATATACGAAAATAAATAATCATGCCAACCGAGGAATGGATTTAGAATATTTGCTTAATATAACCAATGATAATTATATTGATAAAAAAAGAGCTTATATTTATAAAAAACCAACTCCTATTGGAATTGTAAAAGTTAATTATGCCAAAGCTAAAATTGAAGAAGCTTATTTTCAAAAACCTTCAACTTTAGATTATAATGGTATTTATAAAGGTTATTATATTGAATTTGATGCTAAAGTAACCCAAAAAGATTATTTTCCTTTAGTTAATGTAAGTAGTCATCAAATTGAACATATAAGACATATTTACGAAGAAAAAGGAATAGTTTTTTTACTTATTATGATTAAAGATGAATATTATGTATTAATGGGAAAAGATTTTTTAGATTTTCTAGATAATAATAAAAGAAAAAGTATTCCTTATAGCTATATTAAAGATAAGGGTTATGAAATAAAATATAATTTTAGTAAAGGATTAGATTATTTAGAAGTTATAGATAGAATAATTGAGGTGGATTATGAAAAAGGAAAAATTAGTTAAAGAAGATATTCAAAAAAAGAAAAAAGTTAAAGTTAAAATACCTAAAAAAAAGAAAATTAAAAATAATAAAAGTAAAGTTAAAACAGCAATTATAGCAATAATTTTATCATTAGGTATTATAGGTATTACGGCTGTTTTAATATTTGCTTTATATATTATTATTACAGCCCCAGAATTTAATCGAGATAAATTATATTCCAAGGAACCAACTATTATATATTATGCCGATGGGACGGAAATGACGAGATATGGTACAGATAACCGAATCTTAGTAACTTATGATGATTTACCTCAGGTGTTAGTTGATGCTATAGTGGCTACTGAAGATTCTCGGTTTTTCCAACATACTGGTTTAGATATTGCGCGTTTTGCCAAAGCTTTGTTGGGTCAACTTATTGGTAATGATAAAGCCGGAGGAGCCTCAACCTTATCCATGCAAGTTATAAAACAAGATTATACATCGGGAGAAAAACATGGTATTGAAGGTATCATTCGGAAATTTACGGATATCTATATGTCTATTTTTAAACTTGAAAGTAATTATACTAAAGAAGAAATAATGGAATTTTATGTAAATACTATGTGGTTCAGTGGAGATACAAGCATTTATATTGAAAAAGGTATTTCGGGAGTTGAACAAGCCAGTCAATACTTCTTTGGTAAAAGTGTTTCTAATCTTACTCTTGCTGAGGCTTCTATCCTCGCTGGAATGTTTCAAAATCCTTTAAATTTAAATCCTTATACCAAGGAACAAGCGGTTAAAGATCGTCAAAATATTGTTTTAACCTTAATGGTACAACATGGTTATATTACCGAACAAGAAAAAATAGATGTTCAAAATATTCCAATTAGTTCTTTATTAGTTGATCATAGTAAAGATAGTTCTACGGCTAATAAAGCTGCTATCGATTATGTCATTAAAGAAGTTAAAAGAATAACTGATAAAAATCCTTACACTACCCCAATGAAAATTTATACGACTATTGATAAAAATGTTCAAGAAGTTTTAAACAAATTAGAAACAGGAGAAATATTTGAGTTTCCTAACGATTATTTACAAGAAGGAGTTGCGATAACAAGTACTGAAAATGGTAGTATTGTTGCCCTATCGGGAGGAAGAAATTATAATGAAGGGGCTCAAGGAAATAATAATGCTGTCGATATTCGAAGACAACCAGGATCAACGGCAAAAATCTTATTTGATTACGGTCCTTATATTGAATATTTATCTGATGGTTCTCCCTATTCATTATTTTTAGACCGGGAAACAACCTACTCCAATGGTACACCAATTAAAAATGCCGATGGAAAACATTCTGGATTAGTTTCTATGCGTTATGCCTTAGTTAACTCTATAAATATACCAGCCCTAATTGCCTTTCAAACTGTAGCTAGAGAAAAGGGCTTAGATTATATTAGTAATTTTGTTCATAGTTTAGGAATTGATTATGGTTCAACTTTATATGAATCTGCCGCCATTGGTGGTTTTGATGGGGTTAGTCCTTTACAAATGTCAGCAGCCTATGCCGCTTATGGTCGAGGTGGCTATTACATTGAACCTTATATATTTACTAAAATTGAATATATCAATACTGGTGATGTATACGAATATAAATATGAAAAAAATAAAGTTATGAGTGAAGAAACTGCTTATTTAATAACTGATATGCTAATGAGTGCTGCCAAAAGCGGAGTTGGGGGTGTATCTATAAGTGGTACCGATATAGCTGCGAAAAGTGGTACAACCACAATGGATCCTAAGGATTTAGATTATTATCATTTACCTAGTAGTGCAACAAATGATGCTTGGAATATAACTTATAGTCCTGAATATTCAATTGCTTTATGGTTAGGTTATTCTAAAAAAAGTAGTGAATATTATTTAAATAGTATTGATGGTGGTAAATGGCGGAATGCCATTATGAAGCAAATTGGTCAACGAGTTTATTCAAAAGATAAAAAATTTGAAATGCCATCTGGTATAGTTACAGTTACCGTTGAAAATGAAACTTTCCCAGCTCAATTAGCTAGTCCTTATACACCAAATGAATTAAAAGTTACCGAATTATTTAAAGAAGGAACAGAACCTACCGAAGTATCACCTCGTTTTAATAAATTAGATAATCCTACTAATGGTTCTTATACTTATAATGGAACTTCTATAATTCTTAAATGGGATAAAATTGCTACTCCTTGGGCTATTAATACCACATCTTTAACCGAACACTTTAATACATACTATGGAGATTATGCTAACGAATACTACAATAATCGTTTAGATTATAATAGTAGATATATTGGGGTTTTAGAATATAAAATATATGCTAAAGAAAGTGATGGTACTTTAACATATTTAAGTTCAACTGAAGGTAATTCCTATACCGTTCAAAGTCCAAGAAGAAATGTTACTACTTATGTTATTAAAGCATCTTATACTAAATTTACTTCTAATATGAGTGATGGCTTAAATATAAGAGTTAATTTAAATATCGATTCTAATGTTAATAATATGGTTGATGATAGTAACCAATCAAGTAACAATAATAAACCATCATCAACCCATAGTAATGATTTAGAATAAAGGTAATTAAAAATCCACCCCTAAAAGAGGTGGATTTTCTCAATGGCCTATAAGGCCTGTTACTGGCTGCCACCATTTGGTGGCTTTTTTAGTCTGCCAATCGCCTTTGTCACTCTTACTTACCCGTAAACGGGTCTTTATATTCTTTCAAACTTCTCTTGTCTTGCAATCTGTCTTCTTCCTCTTGATTTTGGATATATTTTTTTATTGTTGCTTTATTTAATCCTACTGTACTTACATAATATCCTTCTGCCCAAAAATGTCTATTTCCATAGTTGTATTTTAAATTTGCATGTTCTTCAAATATCATTAATGCACTCTTTCCCTTTAAATATCCCATGAATGATGATACACTTATTTTGGGTGGAATTTTCACTAACATGTGTATATGATCACTACATGCATTTGCTTCTACTATTTCCACTCCTTTATATTCACACAATCTTCTTAAATATCTTCCTATGTCTCTTCTTAACTTCCCATAAATTGCTTTTCTGCGATATTTTGGTGCAAACACTATGTGATAACTACAATTCCATTTTGTGTGTGACAATGTACTTTCTTCATCATTTTTCTTATACTTCATAAAAATATTCCTCCTTTTGATTTTTAGGCTCGGTTAGCAGACCAAGTTTATTATATCAAAAGGAGGAATATTTTTTGCTTAACGCTATCGCTTTTTCAGGTCTCACCCGCATAGCGGGTGGATTTAATCCACGACCTTATGGTCGTGGCAATTCTGATGAATTGCTTATTAAAAGCGAGATTAAATTAAAATCTCGTTTTTGTTTGCTAATTTATTTTAAAATATCCAGTACGGAAGAAATCATATCAATATTATCAACCATATTAATTAACTTATCCGTTGTTCTTTCCTTATATTTTTCTTTCATATCTTCTTTAAAATTAAGAAATGATTTTGTACCCCTATTAAGTTCTTTAAAATAATAAGAATTTTCTTTTAAATAATTATATTCTTTTATATTATCTCGAAAACTAATTATATTTATTAATTGCATTTAATCCTCGAAAAACTTATTTAAAGGTCTAGGAGAAATAGGTCCTTTACTTAAATTCGTATTAGGTACTTCATTAATTTTTTTAGTTGTAAAATCTTGAACTAAATCTAAAGCTTTTTGCGCAGTATTAATATGATTTTTAAGGGAATTCATATCTACATTTTTAACCATATTAGTTATTTTACTAATTCCTTCGGTCAAAGAGGCATTTCTTTCTTCTTTCTTATACTTATCCCAAATACTATCATTTGCTCCATATAAATCATATATTTCATAAAATTTTTGCCAAGTCATTTCATTATTTTCAACATAAGAAATCAATTCTGGCTTATTTTTAATAAAATTACGAAATTCTTCTTTTTTGGTCATTTATTTATCACCTACTTTATTTTATGAAATAAGTAAATGATTAATTTCTAAATTTTAAAATTTTCTTTAAAATCATTAAATGATAATTGTTCTTTAATTTCTTCCTTTACTTCTTCTTTAGGTTCTTCTTTCTTATAAGTAACTAATTCTTTTTTTAAAGTAACTAAATCATATTTCTTTTTTGTTAATATACTACCCGTACTAGCAATATCCATAATAGGTATATCACTATTTTTTATTTCCGTTATATCATTATCTATTTTTAAAAGATTAATATCTTTACTATTAGTTAAATAACTACTTACAATTTTATAATCTTTAGTTTTAGTCTTTTTGAATAGCATTATTCCCTTTTTAGCCCGACTTAAATTTACTAATTCATTTATTTTTAATCTTTTACCTGTACTATAATTAGTAAAAATATTTAAATATTCATTTTCATTAGAAACACTTAAGGCATTTACTACATAATCGTCTTTTAAATTTATTCCTTTTACTCCAGAAGCCTTAGGACCAACTACTGGTATTTCTTTAGTTAAATATTTTAAATAATAACCATTATGCGTAATAAATATAACTTCGTTATTAGCATCTTCTACATTAATTAATTCATCATCATTTTTTAATTTAAAAACCATAATTGGTTTATTATATCTAGTTACTTCTAAAGCTTTTAAAGGTATTTGTTTAACCATTCCTTTTTGGGTAAATAAAGTTATATTACTTTCTTTATTTTTATAAATCATCGAAGTAATTATTTTTTCATCTTCCTTTATCATAATGATATTACTAATATGTTTTCCTAAATCTTTCCATTTACATTCAGGTATTTTATGAACTGGTAAATATAAATAATTACCTTTATTAGTAAATAATAAAAGAACATCAGTTGTATTACATAAAAATTTATTAAGAATAAAATCTCCTGGTTTCAAAGTTGTTTCTTCCGTTGCCGCTTTATAGCTTTTAAGACTAACTTGCTTAATATAACCTTCATTAGTTACAATAACAATTACATCTTCCGCGGGAATCATTTCTTTCATATCTAATTTTATTTCCATTACTTCGTCACTAATAGTAGTTTTCCGACTAGTTGCGTAATTTTTCTTAATATCTTTTAATTCACTTTTCATAACGTTTCTTAATTTTTCTTTATCATTTAAGATATCTTCACAATTTTTTATTTTGGCTTCTAAAGAAGCTTGTTCTTCCTCTAAAATAACAACATCGGTATTACTTAAACGATATAGTTGTAACGTAACAATAGCTTCCGCTTGTTCTAAAGAAAAATTAAATTTTTTTACTAAGTTTTCTTTAGATTCTTGCTTATTTTTACTAGCTCTAATAGTTTTAATAACCTCATCTAAAATAGATATCGCTTTTATTAAACCTTCAACAATATGGTAACGAACTTTATAAGTTTTTAATTCAAATTCCGTTCTTTTAGTTATTATTTCTTCCTCATGACTAATATAAGCATCTAAAATTTCTAAAATGCCTAACGTTTGAGGGGTACGATTAACAATAGCTACCATATTATAACTATAGGATATTTGTAAATCTGTATTTTTAAGTAAATAATTTAATATTAAATCTTTATTAGCTCCATTTTTTAAATCAATAGCAATTCTTAAACCTTCTCTATCGGTTTCATCCCGAACTTCACTAATACCTTCAATTTTTTTATCAATTCTAATTAAATCAATTTTTTGAACTAATTGTTGTTTATTTACTTCAAAAGGGATTTCATCAATAATAATTTGTTCTTTCCCTTTTTCTTTATTAAAATGATACCGACTGCGGATAATAATTCGGCCTTTACCAGTGGTAAAAGCATCTTTTATTCCGTCTTTGCCTTCAACTATTCCTCCCGTAGGAAAATCGGGACCCTTCACAATATCTAAAATCGTTTCTAAACGACAGTTAGGGGATTCAATTCTTTTGATAGTTGCATCAATTATTTCTCCTAAATTATGAGGAGGAATATTAGTAGCATACCCAGCGGATATACCATTTGCGCCATTAACAAGTAAATTAGGAAATTTCGCCGGCAAAACCGTTGGTTCCAAAAAACGATCATCAAAATTGGGTGTCCAAGAAACTGTTTCTTTATCTAAATCTTTTAAAAGTTCTTCACTGATTTTAGCTAACCTTGCTTCCGTATAACGATAGGCAGCTGCTGGATAACCATCCATGGAACCATTATTCCCATGAACATCAATTAAAATAGTATTTTGCTTCCACCATTGACTCATACGAATCATCGCATCATAAACTGAAGAATCTCCATGAGGATGGAATTTACCTAAAACTCCTCCAACCGTGTAAGCGCATTTAATATAAGGCTTATCAAAAGTGTTATGTTCGTCATACATATAATAAAGAATTCTTCTTTGCACGGGTTTTAAACCATCTCTTACATCCGGAATAGCCCGATCCAAAATTATTTCTTTTGCATATTTGCCGAAACGATCACCCATAATATATTCTAAAGCATAATCTTCAATTTTTTTTAAAACATTTTCCATTTTTAACTCCTGTAATCGTCTTCCATTGTAAATTCGACATTTTCATTAATCCATTCCTTACGGGGTTCAACTTTATCTCCCATTAAAACACTAATTCTTTTTTCCGCCAAAGAGGCATCATTAATGCTTACGCGAATTAAACTACGAGTCTCGGGATTCATTGTTGTTTCCCAAAGTTGTTCAGGATTCATTTCCCCTAAACCTTTATATCTTTGAATTGTATATTTTCCTTCATTAGTTCTTTTTATTTCATTCATTTCTTCATCAGTATAGGCATAATATCTTTTTTTACCATACTCTAACTTATATAAAGGAGGCATAGCAATATAAAGCTTACCTTCTAATATTAGGCCTCGCATATATCGATAAAAGAAGGTTAAAAGTAAAACTTGAATATGGGCGCCATCAACATCGGCATCAGTCATGATAATAACTTTATCATAATTAGAATCTGCAGCTTCAAAACTTTGACCAACTCCCGCCCCAACTGTATGAATAATAGTGTTAATTTCTTCATTTTTTAATAATTCGTCTAAAGAGGCTTTTTCACCATTGATAACTTTACCTCTTAAAGGAAGAATCGCTTGAAATTTTCGATCCCGTCCCCCAATGGCTGAACCACCCGCGGAATTTCCTTCGACTAAAAATAATTCATTTATCTTCGCATTTTTACTTTGAGCAGGGGCAAGTTTACTAGATAAAAGCTTTTCTAATTTACTCTTATTTTTACCATTACGTGCTTCTTCCCTAGCCTTACGAGCGGCTTCCCGAGCAACTTTACTTTTCATTGCTTTATCTAAAATTGTTAAAGCTACTTCTTTATTTTCTTCTAAATAAAACTTTAAAGCTTCATAAGTTATACTTTCCGTTACGCTTCGTGCAATAGGGGTTCCTAATTTGCCTTTAGTTTGTCCTTCAAATTGTAATAATTCTTCGGGGATTTTTAAGGAAATAACCGCGGATAAACCTTCTCTTACATCAGCTCCATCTAAAGAGCCATCTTTAGCTTTAAATAAATTATTACTTTTAGCATAATCATTAAAAGCTTTAGTTATTCCAGTTTTAAAACCAACTTCATGCGAACCTCCATCAGATGTTTTAACATTATTTACAAAAGATAGAATAGATTCATTATAGGTATTAGTATATTGCATAGCTATAGCTACTTCAATTTTTTCTTTCGTATTACTAAAACTAATTACTTTATGTAAAGTTTCTTTATCTTCATTCATATATAAAACAAAAGAAATTAAGCCATTTTCATAATGATATTTTTCACTTTTTTTATCTGCCTCATCAATTACTTCAATAGTTAAATTATTTTGTAAAAACGCTGTTTCTTGCATTCTTTCACTAATTGTTGTAAATGAAAAATTACAATTTTTAAATATTTCAGCATCAGGTAAAAATTTAACTATAGTTCCCGTTTTATTAGTTTTTCCTATAACTTGAAGAGGAGTTTTAACCTTACCTCCATTTTCAAATTCCATCATACAAATTTGACCGTCACGATAACTTATTACTTGCATATATTTACTTAAAGCATTTACAACAGAAGCTCCTACCCCATGAAGTCCTCCCGAAACTTTATAGCCATCTTCCGTAAATTTTCCTCCGGCATGTAATATGGTATAAATTACTTCCATAGCACTTTTGCCAGATTCATGCATTCCCGTAGGAACACCTCGTCCATTATCCGCGACAGTTATAGATCCATCTTTATTTATTATTACTTTAATATAATTTCCATAACCATTAATAACTTCATCAATTGAATTATCGACAATTTCCCAAACTAAATGATGCATTCCGCGTTTATCCGTAGACCCAATATACATTCCTGGCCGTTTACGAACTGCTTCTAATCCTTCTAAGATTTTAATTGATGTTTCATCATATTTTGCCATATTCTATTCACCTTATATAATTATACCAATAAAAAAGGACTAAAATCAACTTTTAGTTCTTTTGTTAACAAATATTTTTTCGATTATTTATTTAAATCGTAACTTTCTCCTTCTAAAGAATTAAAATCAAAATTATTATTTAAATCATTATTATTTTCTTCTACTTTTGGTTCTTCTTTTTTCTTTAAAACCGGCAATTCCATATCTAAGTCATCTACCTCTTTCTTAGGAGCAAATACACTACTAAATACTTGAGGACTACGCTTTTCAACTACTTTTTCTTCTTTCTTTTCTTCTAGTTTTGGTAATTCTATATCATCAAATTCTTTTTTAATATTTTCTAAATCTGATAAATCTTTTTCTAAAGCATTACTTAATTCATCAAAATGATTTTCTAATTCTTCAGTTTTAATTTCAACTTCTTTTTCGCTAACTTCTTCTTTAACCTTTTCTTCTGGATTAAATATAATTTCGGTTACTTCTGTTGGTTCAGGAATTAAAGTACCTTCAACTTCTACTTTTTCTTTCTTTTCCTCTTCTTTAAATGTATCTTTAACTTTACTTAACTCTAATTTTTTAGTTTCTTGTAATTTTTTATCTTTTTTACCAAAGAATAAAACAATAAAAAACAATATAACTAATATAATTAGAATAATAGTTAAATATAAAGTAAAATTATCATTATTATATAATTTATATATGAAGTCTTTCACTTAATACACCTCTTTATTCTTATATTACGATTTTATCAAAATATACCTTAAATGTAAATAATTTTAATGATTAAAAAAATAAAAGTGTCAACTTTTATTTATATCTATTCATTTGCGCCATTACTTGTTTAACTTGTTTTTGGCTAGGTTTTCTACCCATACTACTCATCATTACTTCAATCATTTTTTCATTTATAGGAGGATTTTTTTCCATTTGCTTTTTAAATAAAAGTCTGGCTAAAATAAATCCTATTATTAAACCTATAACAATTCCTATAATTAAATATAATATTAATTTACCCATAATTTTCCACCTCTTAGTATTATTTTACTATAAATTTAAACATTTAACAACTAACTAATTTAGATAACCAAAAATAATCTCGATTTTGAAAATCACAAACAAATAAATCATTTGTTGGCAAAAAAGAATGAATATTTTTTACTAAAACATTAGTAGTCATCAATATATGGGTTCTTTTAACTAAAATATTGGTTTCTTCAATTCGATATTTATTAAATACGCGATGACTATTTCCTATTTTCATATAAAAATCATTATCTTTATTCATTTCATATATTAATTTATTATATGCTAAAGTATCTATTTGAACAGTAACTTTTTCTAATAATTCTTTACCCATACTAATATTTTCTTTATCCATTAAATAAATGCTTTCTAATGTTTTATATAAGGTATATGGTCTATCACTTAATAAAGTACTTAACTCCTTATTAATTTTAAATATATAAAATGTTCGCATATTATCACCAAGTTTATCTTACTACATGATAATTAAAAAATATGTCGAATAAACTGTTATTTATAATTTTTTTATTCTTTATTAATAACTAAAGTATACGGATTAGAAATAGTTCCAGTTCCACCACCTAATTGAACATCATTGTTAATGTAGAATGTTGGACGAACCACACTCGCGCGCGTGCCAACGTAGCTGCGGTTGACAATACCGGCGGCATCCACAAAGAACGCACGAATAGGAGTGGAGCGGTCATTATTAATGGTTATTAACCATTCCCATAATCCCATATATAACCAGTTACTATCTGTTGCCGAACGATAATCATTATTTTCTTGTCCTACAGGCCAACTCCCTACTGGATTATTATCTTTATCAGTTTTTCCTGAGTCCATATTATAACCCCATGTTCCTGTGTATGGTTGTTTGTTCCAATTTCTTGGTGCTGCTCCATATAAATAATCACTTAAATATAATAAACCCATTTTTTCAGGATCGGTTTTGGGATTCGTTAAACTTCCTACTTCATTATCATATACTGTTTTTACATTATTAGCTATTGCTATATTTTCCCATGTTGCTTTATCATTTCCATATATCCAATTATGTTCTTTTATTATGCTTTGATATGTTCCATCTATTGTACTTAAATATTTCTTATTTAAATGGATTTTATTTAATAATGATGTTTCCCAATTGGCGGATGTTGCCTGTGTTCCGTTTTCTTGCCATTTATATCTATCCACATGGTCTAATAAGCCTTTATATCTATGTGTAAATGCATCTTTTTCTTCATTATTTCCTATTGATGATTGATAAGGGATCCCTGTATAACGAGAACCATAGATTTCAGGGTCGGCTTGGGAATAATCTCCAGCAAAAGAGGTTGTTCCAGCTCCTAATAATTCTTTATTTGCATAATCCGCTTTTACTACTTTTATCCCATCACTACCAAATGTTCCTATTATCCGATATAAATTATTATAGCCTGGGTCTTCTGGATTATCAGAACATGTTGTTCCTAAACATATGTAATTATTTACTTTTTCGAATGAGCCTGTATATCTATAACTTTTATCATTTGCTTCTAAATTTGCATTTAGTTCTCCTTCATAATCTGCTTTTCCATCATGATAGATTAGATTACTTGCTCCATATTCACTTTCATCATGTAACTTCTTTATACATTCAGCTAGTTCTTCCCCTTCACTACATACATCCATTAAATCATTGGCTATTTTCTTTTCTTGGATTCTTATTCTTCCTTTAAAACTTTTCCCTGTATTTAATTCTTGATTTGTTTCTAAGTTCTTAAATGTTATTGTTATTTCCCATTTATCTGTTTTTGTATTTTCTTGTTCTAAATCATGATTTTCTTTATTTACTTTTATTACATAATCTTCTACTATAGGATATATTCCTTCTCTTAACTCCGTTATATCATAACTATCATCTATTTCTTTTAATGTTGCTTTATTTAATCCTTCTATATTTCCATCATAACCATCTGGTCCTTTTACTGTTAAAAATAACTCAGGTATCGCCTCATACCCTAAAGTTAACCCATTATAATCGACATTATTTCCTAATGTTTTATCATATTCTTTTAAAAATACTATTGGGTCTTCTTTATCTTCATCTTTATAAGAAGAATATTCTAAATTATTTTCTATTATTTCTAAATATATATTATATTTATAATCTTCTGTTTCATTTGTTGTATCATTGGCTATTAAGGTAGCACTTACATTTGTTGTTCCTTCTTGATTATCATCACCTAATTTAAATTCATCTGGTTTTACTTCAAGATTTATATCATTTCCACCAATAAAAGATAAACTATCTATGGTTCCCGTTGTCGTATTTATATTTGCTTTTGTTGTATTACCATTTACACTTTGAAAATAAGCATATGTTGCTCCTACTACAACTATTAATATAACAAATATTCCAACAATTAATAAAATTAAAGACTTTTTATTACCCTTCATATATATCATATCCTTTCGCCTAATACTCTATCTAAAGCCCATTTTACTATATATATATATATATCAAGGGTTTGGTTTTTAATTAAAAAAAAATTTTACAAATTAATGTAAAACTTTTTCCTATTTCCATTTTTTTAATTAATTATAATGCTAATCGATATGGATCATCAATTATTCCTTTTCCACTTTTTATAACTGTATTATTAGTTAAATAGAATGTTGGTCTAATTTCTCCATCTTGATTATAACTATATATATTATGTGTTCGCGTAGTTATCACACTACTATTATCTTCCCTACCAGCAGTTATAAATAACATGGAACCACATTGACCATCTTCACAGTCACTTCTATACATAAATGTTGTTTGAGCATGAAATACTCCTAATAAATTACTATATTTTGTACCAATACTACCATATGTAGTCGTGTTCCAAAATTCAGGAAGTACTGAATAACCATAATCAGAAACATACATTAACCCTATCTCATCTTGATATGTTAAATCTTCTTGAACACATTTTCTAGCTACTCCCGCGGATGTATAACATCCATCACTTCCTAATTTTAAACTTTTTGTTCCTAATTCATAATCATAAGCTGATTTTATGTTAGGAGCATTTATAATATTATCAGCATCAGCCCCACCAACTATCCACACATGATTTTCTATCTTATTTTCAATTCCACTTACATTTTTCTTCAAATAATTATAATAATTTGTATTAAGATTTACTTTATTTAAAGCGCTATCTCGCCAATTATTAAATTTGTCTTCGTCTATCCAATAGTAGCGATCTGCATTATAATAATCCGAAAACTCTTCATATGTCCCATTTGTTCCTAATTCATCTGAACTTGCAAAACCATGTCTTACTAATTTTATTTGATATTTGCCATAATCGGCACTTTTGGTATCTTCATTTTTAAATATTCCAATTATTCTAAATAATAATTTTTCATTTGTACATGCCCCAGTCGCTTGATTATCTAAACAAACATAATTATTTTGAGCTGGTCCAGTATATCGATATGAGTTATCCCCCGCTTCATAGGTTCCATAGGTTCCTTTACCATCATGATAATATAAATTATTAGCTCCATCTGTTGTATATAATGATTTTATATATTCAGCACCATTGTTTATTGTGGTTCCATTTACCGATTTTACTAAGGATACATTACCATTTTTATCCGTTGCTGTTACATCTACTGTATATGTTGTTCCTAATCCTAAACTATTAAAAGTACATGTAGCACTTAAACTATTTATTAAGGATGCTGCTATTGGGCCTTGAACTACTGCTACTCCTTGTTTTAAGGTACAACTATATCCGGTTATATCATTATCTGTTTTACTCCCTGTTATATTAAAGGTTAAACTATTTGCTGTTCTATTTCCTACCGTTACATTACTTACTACTGGTAATCTATCTAATACTATCGTTGCTGTATATGGTAATGATTCTCTATTATTACTATCTATTACTAATACTTTTATTGGTTTACTTGCCCCTGCTGTTAATCCTGTAAAACTATGTTTATTAGAATTTACTGTACTCGCTGCTTTCTTTACCCAATTACTTCCATTATCCATACTATACCAATATTCTTTTATACTTCCATCATGTGGGGTTGCTGTTACTTCGATATTTATGCTACTCGCATTCTTACTTGTTACTACACTTATTTCTGGTACTTGATAGGCATCCGTTGTTATATTCACAGGATAGGCTTCTCCTTCTTTTCCTTTACTATCTACTGCTTTTAC
>CANRAL010000024.1 GCA_947628585.1 uncultured Bacilli bacterium
TACTTCAGTACAAGCCAATAATAAAGCCTTTTAGGCGAAAATGAAAAACCACTAGCTTAGCTAGTGGATATTTATTTCATCTTTTATTTTGCAATGTTTTATAAATTTTTATAAATTTCTTCAGCAATAATATTGTTTATATTAAACAGCATTGCTTTTATATAACTTATATTTTTTGAAACTTCATCATAATATTTATTTGATAATCTAATAAGCTCATTAGAAAAATCAGCAATTAAGAAATAATGTAATTGTTTTAATAATTCTTTATTTGGATCAATAGATTGAATAAATCCTCTTATAAACCATTTAATGTTATCTTCAAAGTCGGGCATTATAAATGAATTCAAAGAATAATAAACATTAAATCCTGTTAATGTTAGTCCAAAAAAATCAATATCTGTTAGATAGTAATTATTATTTGCTATTAAAATATTTTCAGGTTTGATATCATTATGATTTAAATAATAAGGTTCTGACTTTATATCATTAAATAATGAGGTAAAAATATTTATTAATTCTTTTTTCTCTTTTTCAGTAAATAAATTTAAAACTTTATATTTGTTATCTGTTTCCTTAAATCTTTCAACATCTCTATCATAATATTTTTTCAAATCAAAATTTTTAAAAATACCTTCATCATATGAAATTTGTTGCAATTTCAATATATCTTTACCAACCTTATTTCCATAATCAAAATATGCCCTGAAAGAGAAATCTTCTTCAGTGATAGATTTCCAATTTTTAAATTCATAAATAAAAATTGTTTTGTCTTGAATATTTTTTATATCTAATAATGGAATAATAGGTATATTGCATTTTTCATAGTATTCATATAATATTTTATGATTATTTATATCTTGTTCGTTTAAAAAATGATTATGTATTTTTACAAAATAGTTTTTTTCGTTAGTTATGACTTTAAATTTATATCTTAATTTATATCCTTTTTCAATATTAACAATGTCAATTATATCATCAAATAAATTATATAAAAGTTGTCGTACTTCCTTTGGGACATCAGATGGATATCATACTTGGAGTTTTTATGGTTCAAGTTTTATAATGTTTAAATTTATGATAATATATAGTCTATGGAGGGAGATTTATGGCAGGCTTAAAAGAGTTATTAAGTTATCAACAAAAAATATCAAATATTCAATATACGATCAATATTCTAAGATGGGAATTAAAAATTTCTACGCCAAAAAAATCAGAACAAAATTTAATTGATTTAATAGCTGCTTATGAAAGTCAATTATTTGAACTTCAAACTTCAGAAAATTATGGCAAATTATTAAATAAAGTAATAGAAAATACTGATTTTAAAAAGATTGAAAAAGCTGAACAAAACTATATTTGTAATTTGTTAAGACATTATGAAGAAAAACGAAAAATTCCTATGGATTTTTATACAAGATATATAAAACTAAAGAATGAATCTAATCTGGTATGGAAAAAAGCAAAAGAACAAAATAACTATCAATTATTTAAACCATATTTAAAACGAATAATTGAAATGACAAAGCAATATTATAGATATATTGATAGCAATTCTAACTTATATGATCTTATGTTAAATCATTATGAAACTGGAATGACAAGTCAAATTATAGATCAATTATTTGCTGATTTGAAAAAAAGATTGCTTCCTCTAATCCCAAAAGAAACTAAAGAGGAATTAAACAATAATAAATATGAGTATACTAATCAAGAATTAATTGATTGTGCCCAATTTTTGTTAGGATATATAGGGTTTGATATGGATAAAGGATTATTAGGAGTATATCCTCATGGCTTTACTGAAAAAATGAATATGAATGACATAAGAATAGCATTTAGGCATACAAATAATCCATTTGATTTTGTTACAACAATCATACATGAAGGTGGACATGGAATTTTTGAACAAAGTATTAAAGAAAGCTTATCTAGATATGAAAATATTACTATAGATAATTTATATGCTTTACATGAGAGCCAATCAAGATTTTATGAGAATATTTTAGGTAGAAATATAAATTTTTGGATACCAATTTATGATGAAATTAGTAAAAAATTACATTTAAATTTATCTCTTTCTGAATTTATAGATGTTTTGAATCATCCTGTACTAAATGTTAAAAGAACTGAATCTGATGAATTAACATATTGTATGCATATAATTTTAAGATATGAAATTGAAAGAGCAATATTTAATGATAATATTTCACTTGATGATTTACCAAATTTGTGGAATCAAAAAATGAAGGATTATTTGGGTATTGTAGTTAAAAATGATTCCGATGGATTAATGCAAGATGTCCATTGGTCTGAAGGAGACTTTGGATATTTTCCTTCTTATTTATTAGGAACTATATATGATGGAATGTTTTTAGAAGCTATTGAAAAAAATGTAGGTAATTTGGACGAATTATTAAGAACAGGAAGAATAAAAGAAATAACAAGTTATTTAATTGAAAATATTTATCAAAATGGTGGGGCATATACTTCTAGGGAAATTATCAAAAAAATGTGTAATTCGGAAATTTCCGTTGAACCAATAGCAAATTATTTTGAAAAAAAATATTCTAAAAAATAGGATGAATGAATATACAAAATTATCTTTCTAGTGATTTTGCTAATTTTACTTCATTTTGAAAATCCAAAATACTTTTGGACAACATTTCATTTTCAATTTGTATACTTTTTATAAAATCATTAAAAACATTAATTGTTCCTATAAAATAGTTTTCTTTACTTATTTGGAAAGCTACCAATGGTTCATCATTCACCATGTAATTATCTTTTATATTTATCATTTTATTAAAAGAAGATGTTAGTGGTTTAATTTTATTTAAATACTTTTTTCCAACTATTTCATAAAATGAGTCTATTTCTGTGGTATTATCACTATTTTGTAAATAATATTTTCCTTGGTTCTCAAAAACAGGAAATACAAAATTTGGGACAATATCGAACATATTCATTGTTCCAAATAATTTATAATTATTTTTATCTTTCTTTTTTTCTTTTTTGTGCTTTATTGCGTTATTTACATAATCAGGATTTGGAAATATAATTTCTCCATTTTCCATATTAATAATTTTTTCATTATTTATAATAACTTCATAAAATAATTTCATTATAAACAAATTCCAATTACCATAACAAGTTTTACCATCTTCATTTGTTGTTTTTAACTTTTTGGCTTTTTCATTATCAATTATGATTTTAAAATTAAATCCATTTTCATCAATTTTGCAAATATAGGAATCTAATTGATATTTTTCTTCATATAAATCATTATATTCTATAATTCCTCCATAATAATTTATTACTTCTGTCATATCAAAATAGGCGCCTGTTCCTATTTCTTTACTTGTCTTATTTTCAAAATTAATTCTAAAACTTTCAGCAAGTTTATTTATATAATAATCTCTCGTATTTATCATAAATCCCACCTCGCACAATATATTTTATCATAATTTTCGTGAATTTTATTATTTTTTAATACTTTTATGAAAAGTATAGTATAATGACTAAAGAAATTAACCTTATCAATTTGTAACTTTGATGTTTCTATTAAATTTTAATATTAAGGAGGAAATCATGAATAATTACGATAAAAAAACAGATTTATATAATATATTAATGGCGGATGATGTTGTTGAGGAAATTAATAATAATTTTACTTGTTTAATTCAATTAATTCCGGAATTAAAACCTATGGTTGGTTTTGAACATATGCACCCTCATCATCATTTAGATGTTTGGCAGCATACTTTATATGCTTTAAGTATATCACCAAAAAAGTTCGATGTAAGATTATCTTTATTATTACATGATATAGGAAAGCCATTATCTTATACAGAAGAAAATGGTGTAAGACATTTTAATAATCATGCAAATGTTTCCGCAAATATAAGTGAAGAAATTTTAGAAAGATTAGGATTTAGTGCGCAATATATTCAAAAAATTTCTTATTTAATAAGAAATCATGATACAGAAATTTCGCAAAGTGATATAGATAATAATTACCAACTATCTTATTTACGTTATTTAATTCAAAAAAGCGATGCACTAGCTCATAATCCTCAGAAATTAGAAAAAAGAAAAAAATATTTAGAATTAACGAAAAAAAGGTTTTTACAAAAATAATAATACTACTTGTTTGAAATTTTAAAAAGGTATATAATTTATTAACAATGTTGTATTAAAAATATAAATTTTAAATAAATTTATTTAGAAAGGGAAAAAAGATGCTAGAATTAAAAAAAATAAAAAAAGTATACAAGACTGCAGAAGAAAAAGTTACTGCCCTTAAAGGAATTAATGTTAAATTTCGAGAGAGTGAATTTGTATCAATTTTAGGTCAAAGTGGTTGTGGTAAAACTACCCTTTTAAATATAATTGGTGGCCTTGATAATTATACAAGTGGAGACTTATTTATTAATGGTAAATCAACTAAAGATTTTAAAGACCATGATTGGGATACTTATCGTAATCATAGCGTTGGTTTTGTTTTCCAAAGCTATAATTTAATACCACATCAAACTGTATTATCTAATGTTGAATTAGCGCTTACATTGTCTGGAGTTAATAAAAAAGAAAGAAGAAAAAGAGCCAAGGAAGTTTTAAAGAAGGTTGGGCTTAAAGATCAAATGCATAAAAAACCTAATCAAATGTCAGGTGGACAAATGCAAAGAGTAGCGATCGCTAGGGCAATAGTAAATGATCCTGATATATTATTGGCTGATGAACCAACTGGAGCATTAGATTCAAAAACTAGTTTGCAAATAATGGATTTACTTAAAGAGATTGCTAAGGATAGATTAGTTATAATGGTTACTCATAATCCTGAAATTGCTACAAAATATTCTACAAGAATTATTAAATTGCTTGATGGCGAAATTATAGATGATTCTAATCCTTTTAGTGGAGATTATAAAGAGATCAAAAAGAAAAACACTAAAAAAACATTTATGTCTTTTCTAACAGCCTTATCTTTAAGTTTAAATAATTTAATGACTAAAAAAGGGCGTACCTTTTTAACAGCTTTTGCAGGTAGTATTGGTATTATTGGAATAGCTTTAATAATGTCTTTATCTAATGGAGTTCAACGATATATTAACAAAGTGGAAGAAAGTACATTGTCCTCTTATCCCATAACTGTAGAAGAGAATTCATTAGATATGTCAGTAATGATGGAAGCTATGGCTAATATTAGTAATCAAGAAAAAAAAGAATATAATGATGACAAAATTCATTCTCAAGCTTTAATGAACGATATTTTAGATACAATGTCTTCAAAATTAGAATCTAATAACTTAATGGAATTTAAAAAATATTTAGATAAAAATAAAAACGAATTAAAAGATAGTGTTAATGCTATTACTTATGGATATAATTTAAAAATAAATATCTATAACGAGGATAGTGAAAATGGTTTAGTAAAAGTTAATCCTTCTCAAGTTTTAACTAAAATTGGTATGCAAAGTGATGATACAACAACGGCTAATATGATGATGAATAATGATGTCTTTAGTGAGATGTTAGATAATAAAAAATTAATGGAGAGTCAATATGATATTGTTGCAGGATCATGGCCAAAAAAATATAATGAAGTAGTAGTTGTAGTATCAGAAAATAACGAAATAAGTGATTATACTTTATATTCATTAGGATTAATGAATCAAGATGAATTAGTAGAAAATTTTAACTCTTTATTAAAAGGGGAGAAAATAAAAAAATCTAAGGGAAAAGAATATACTTATGAAGATTTATTAAATACCAAATTTAAGTTTGTTTTAAATACTGATTATTATGAAAAAAATGGGCAAATATGGATAGATAAATCAAATGATGAGAAATATTTAGATAATATTGTTAAAAATGCCGAAGATTTAAAAATAGTAGGTATAATTAAACCAAATAATGATAGTGTAGTAGAAGATAATTATGGACGTATTTTTTATTCAAAAGAATTAAAGGAATATGTTATTAATAAGATTAATGAATCAGAAATAGTAAAAAGGCAAAAAGAAAATCCAAATATTAATGTTTTAACAGGATTAGAGTTTAAACAAGCTAATGAGAAATTTAGTTATGAAAATTTAACAAATGAGCAAAAGCGTTATCTTGCTTCTTTATCTCAAGAAGAAATTGCTAATGTAATGCAAAGTTATGAAGAGAATTATAATACGACATATGATACAGTCTTAACTAAGTTAGGAGCTGTAGATTTAGCTAATCCAGCAAGTATAGGCCTTTATCCTAAAGATTTTGATTCTAAAGAAAAAATAATCAATTTTATAAATAAATATAATGAAAAACAAAAACAAGATAAAAAAGAGGCTAATGTGATTAGTTACAATGATTTAGTTGGAACAATGATGACTTCAGTTAGTTCAATTATTAATATAATAAGTTATGTTTTAATTGCTTTTGTTAGTGTATCCTTAATTGTTTCTTCAATTATGATTGGCATTATAACTTATATCTCAGTTCTAGAGCGTACAAAAGAAATAGGTATTTTAAGAAGTATTGGTGCAAGTAAGAAGGATATCTCTCGGGTATTTACTGCTGAGACATTAATAATAGGATTAGGATCAGGAATTATTGGTATATTGATAACAATTTTATTAAATATTCCTATAAATATAGTTTTAAAAAAGATTTTAGATGTATCTAACATTTCGGCCTTACCAATAGCTGGAGCAATTTTATTAGTTTTAATAAGTATTTTATTAACATTATTAGGAGGTTTGATTCCTTCAAGAATTGCTTCAAAAAAAGACCCAGTTGTTGCTTTAAGAAGTGAATAAGAAGATAGACGATGTCTATTTTTTTATTTTTGCTTTATGGTATAATGAAAATTAAGGTAGGTATAAATATGATAGAGGTTAAAAATTTACAAAAAGTTTTTGAAAGAACTAATGAAAATAATGTTGAAGAAAAATTTTTAGCTTTAGACAATATTAATTTTAAAGCCAAAAGTAATGAAATAATTGGTATATTAGGACCTAATGGGGCAGGAAAAACCACATTATTAAGAATAATTGCAGGAATTATGAAACCAAGTAAAGGAACAATAAATATTAATAATTTAACCTACCAAACTGCAGAAATAAAAATAAAAAAAGGAATTGCTTTTCTATCTGGTAATACTAAATTGTATAAAAATATTTCTGCTTATGAATTATTAAAAATGTGTGGAGAATTTTATAATGTTCCTAAAGAAAAATTAAAAAATAGAATAGAAAAAATAGTTAAAGTTTTAAACATGCAAACTTTTTTAAATAACAGAATAGGGAATTTATCGACCGGTCAAGCCCAAAAAGTAAATATTGCAAGATGTTTAGTTGCTGATCCTAAAATATATATTTTAGATGAAGCTACTAATGGATTAGATATTATATCTAGTCAAATAATCCTAAATTTTATAAAAGCGGAGAAAAAAAGACATAAATGCATTTTATATTCAACTCATTATATGGAAGAAGCCGAAAATATTTGTGATCGAGTTATATTGATAAACAAAGGAAAAATTATTGCTTCTGGTAGTCCCAAAGATATTAAGTTACAAACTAAAACTTCTAATCTACGAGATGCTTTTTTTTCTTTGTTAGGAGGGGTTGATAATGAGTAATATTCTTAATATTTTTAAAAAGGAAATAAGAGATATTTTGCGCGATAAAAAATCTTTAACAATGATGTTTATAATTCCTTTTATGATACCCTTAATTATTATTGGTATTTCTTATTTATTTGAATATCAAATGAATTTAGGTATAGAAACTTATAATAAAATTGGTGTTACTTTCAAATTAAGTGATCGGGAAGAAGAAATAGCTAAAAAAAATGAAATAAATTTTGTTTATGGAAATGAAAAAGAATTAAAAAAGAAATATAATCATGAAGAAATATATGCATACTTGAGTAAAGAGGGAAATAAATATACAATTTATTATAATAATCAAAAAGATAAAAGTAGCTTGGCTGCTAATTTAATAAATAAATATCTCGAGGATTATAAGATAAATCTTCAAAAAGAAACTTTGGAAAATAATAATATTAATAGTCAGGAAGTATTAAATATAATAGAGATTGAAACAGTTAATTTCCAAAAAGAAAATTTTTTAGCGAATTACATAATTGGTTATACTTTTATTTTTATAATTACGGCCATAACTACCGCGGCAATATATCCTGCTACTGATTCTACAGCAGGAGAAAAAGAAAGAGGGACTTTAGAAACTTTACTAACATTTCCGATTAAAAGCAAAGATATAATTTTAGGTAAATATCTAGCTATTGTTAGTAGTTCATTTATTGCAGGATTAGTAAGTCTAATAATATCTTTAATTTCCTTAATAATATGCCAGAATATTACTTCCATATATGAAACAACTAATTTGATTATAAGTGGAAAAAATATTTTTATTATAATATTTATAATATTTATGTATGCCCTTTTTATAAGTGGTTTAGCTATTGCAGTTGCAAGTCGTTGTAAAACTTTTAAAGAAGCCCAAAGCGCTTTAACGCCTTTAACTTTCATAGCTATGTTTCCTAATATAATTATATTTACGATGCAAGTAAAGTGTACACCAATATTAGCCATAACACCTTTTATAAATTACAATTTAATTATTATTGATTTAGTTTCGGGCAATATTAATTATATATATGTAATATTGATGTTTGTTTCTACAATAATATATATAAGTTTTATAATAAATTATATTATAAAACAATATCAATCAGAAAAAATATTATTTATTAATTAGGGAGGTAAAATATGAAAGATTATAATTTAGATCTAAAAGAAATATTAAAAAAATATAAAACTTCCGAAAAAGGTTTAACTAGTGAAGAAGTTAGTCTAAGAATGCAGAAATATGGTCAAAATATTTTAGAAGAAAAAAACAAAAAAAGTAATTTAGGTATTTTTTTGAACCAATTTAAAGATGTAATGATAATTATGTTGCTATTAGTAGGAATATTGTCTTTTATTTATGCTATTTATACAAGAGGAGATTTTATTGATACAATTGTTATTTTAGGTTCAGTTATTATAAATGCTTTTATGGGTTATTTTCAAGAAACAAAAGCGGCGAAGATTGTTGATTCCTTAAAAGTTTATTCGGAAACTAGAGTAACAACAAGAAGAGATAATGGTTTATATAAAGTTGATTCTAAATATTTGGTTCCTGGGGATATTATTGTTTTAGAATCAGGAGATAAAGTTCCGGCTGATTGTCGGATTATTGATGCGATGTATGCCAAAGTTGATGAAGCGGTTTTAACGGGAGAAAGTTTAGCGGTTGAAAAAAATGAAAATATTATTAAAGGGAATGCTTTAATTTCCGAAAGAACTAATATGGTTTTTTCGGGTACTAGTTTAACTAATGGAAAAATTGTTGCTGTTGTTACTAATACGGCTATGGATACCGAAATTGGGAAAATAGCTACTTCTTTAGAAAGAAACGAAGAAGTTAAAACTCCTTTACAAATTAAAGTGGAAAAAGTAAGCCGTTTATTAACTTTCATTGCAGCTTTGTTAGTAACTTTTGTTTTAGTGGTAGGAATTATAAAGCATGATACAATTTTAAATATTGTTATGTTATGTATTAGTATGGTTATTGCCTCCGTTCCGGAATGTTTACCAATTGCCATTACCACAACTTTAACGATTGGGGTTAAACAAATGAGTAAGAAAAAAGCAATTGTTAAAGAATTAAAAGCAATTGAAACATTAGGAGCCACTGAGGTAATATGTTCTGATAAAACAGGGACATTAACTACTAATCATTTAACGGTAATGGAAATTTTTAGTCAAAATAGAAAAAGTAAAAATTTAAGTTATGCAAAAAATAAAATGTTATTTAATATTATGGCTTTGTGTAATAATGTGGAAAAAGATAAAAAAGGAGATTATTTTGGCGATTCGGTGGAAATAGCTTTATGTGATTATTTAAAATTACAAAAAGAAGATAAAGATATTATTGAAGATAATAATCCCCGTTTATTTGAAATTCCTTTTGATTCCGAAAGAAAAATGATGAGTACTATTAATCAAATAGATAAAGATATTTATATTTGTACAAAAGGAAGTTTAGCTTCTATTTTACATAATTCTTTATATTATTTAGACAATAATGAAGTAAAAAGATTAAATAAAGAAATAAAAGAGAAAATCATTAAAGAAGAAACAAGAATGTCTAATAAAGCTTTAAAAGTAATTGCTTTAGCTTATAAAAAAATTAAGAAGAAAAATGAAGAAAATTATATTGACGATGAAAAGAATTTAGTTTTTGTTGGGTTAGTTGGTTTAATGGACCCGCCTCGTGATGATGTCAAAGAAGCCATTAAACTTTGTAAAAGTGCTCATATTAGACCTATTATGATTACTGGAGATAATATCAATACCGCCACGGCCGTAGCAAAATCCATTGGAATTATTAAAGATGCCAAAGAAGCTATTGAGGGTAAAGAGCTCGAAGAATTAACGGATAGTGAAATGATTACAGCGGTCAAAAAATATAGTGTCTATGCTCGCGTTACCCCAGATCATAAAGTAAGAATTGTTAGAGCTTTACAAGCTTCTTTAAAAGTAGTAGCCATGACAGGGGACGGCGTAAATGATGCCCCCGCAATTAAACTGGCTCATGTAGGAATTGGTATGGGAAACGCAGGCACAGATGTTACAAAAAATGTCGCTGATGTTTTATTATTAGATGATAGTTTTAGTACAATAGTTACAGCAGTAAAAGAAGGTAGAAGAATTTATAATAATGTTATTAACAATATTATTTATAACTTATCATCCAATTTTACCGAAATTATTATTATAATTTTAGGTATGTTTCTATCTAAAAGCTTAATATTACCTTTACATATTTTATATATTGACTTAGTAGCTGATACCTTACCATCAATTGCTTTAGCTTTTGAAAGTAGTGACAAAAATAGTATGAAGAAAAAACCTAATGGTTTAGAAAGAAAAGTATTTACACCTTTTAATATTGCTTCCCTAGTTTTATCAGTTATAGTAGAAGTTTATTTATCTTTATTAATATTCTTCTTTGCTAAAGGTTTATTTGGTATAAAAATTGCTCAAACTTTAACTTTATTAAGTATAGTTTTACAAGAATTTATTTATGCTTATAATTGTCGTTCTTTAAAAACGCAAATTAAGGAAAAAGGAATATTTTCTAATAAACAAATGAATTTATTTATTGGGATTTTAATGTTTGTGCAATTAATTGTGTTCTTTACACCAATTGGTAGAATATTTAGTTTAGTACCAATAAGTTTTATCCAATTTATCTTTGTATTAATCCTAAATTTAAGTGGTTTCTTTATAATTGAAGTTTTAAAACCTTTCTTAGTAAAACATTTTAATGATAATTAATTATTTTGATAGAACAAAATAATTATAAAAAACTAAAAAGTTATTTTGATACATAAAAATAACTTTTTATAATTAAAGAATATTTTTTCTCTTTAATTTTCTTTCTAGTTTTAAAGAATTATCAGGGGTAAAGGGCTATTTTGATTTTCTTTAATATAAGTGTCTAATTCCTCATCAGTAAAAAACATTCCTGCTTTGATTCTATAAGAACAGTTTAAAAACTTGAAGGATTATTTTTAATAGATTCTTTTAATTCTTTGGTTACTTTAAAATTATAATCAAAATCCTTACAAAAAAACTGTAATTTAATATTACAATTTTTTATTTATCGGTTGAACCAAAACCACCAGTTCGAACTCCACCAGCCACATCGTTATCGATAGTTAAAAATTTTTGAAAGACAACTTGACCAATAACATCACCCTTTTTGATTTCTAAATCATGATCCGAAAAGTTAAAATATTGGAAATAAAAGTGGCCATCATTGCTTTCATTTTCGTAATAATCAGCATCAATAATACCTATACTATTAGCCATTACAAAACCTTTTTTTGGCCCACTACTGCGATTGGCTAACATAAACCATTCATCTTCTTGGCAGTAGGCTTTTAAACCAGTGGGAATTAAAGTAGGTTTAATTCCAGGCTTATACATTGGAATGACAACATCCTCCGCCGCTTCAATATCATATCCGGCCGCATGTGCAGTGCTTCTTTTAGGAAGATTAATATTTTTATCTTCCCAACCTTTTGCTATTTCAAAACCTCTTGTTTTCATAAATTATCCTTTCCTTTTTATTATCTAAAAAAATAAAATATATGTCAATTATTTTGTAAACAAAAAATCAAAAAAACATAAAAATTTATTAAGTTAAAAATTGAAAAAATGCTTTTTTTATAAAAAAATTAGAATTAAAAAAAATTCAAAAAAACGTTTTGAAGCCAGTAAATAAAAGGGATTCCGCGAGTTGTTATTAATAAAATTAAATTTAAAAAAATGAAAATTTTTAAAAAATTTATTTTAAGTAAAAATCAAAAAAATGAATTTTTTTAAAAAATATTATTGACTATATTGATGATAAATAATACAATGATATTGATAAGATATGGAGGTATTAAGAAGTTATGGTTGTCGCTTTAGATAAAATTTCAAATTTAAATGTTGTTAAAAGAAATGGTAAAAAAGTTGAATTTGATGGTTCTAAAATTGCTTTGGCTATAAAAAAAGGATTTGATAATGTATATGTTTCTGATGGAGATGATATTGAAAATAAATATACAGAAAAAGATATTCAGATTGTTTATAAAGAAGTAATAAATAGAATTGAAAAAGATTTTAAAGATCAAGATAAAATTAAAATTGAAGAAATTCAAGATTTAATTGAAGAGGCTTTACAGAAAAAAGGATATGAAGATGTTTATAAACATTTTTCAGAATATCGTGAGCGTAGAAGTCAATCTAGATTGTTATTTTCAGAAGAGAAAAAATTACATAAATTTTTAAAAACTATTGAAGGACTTGGATTAAAGTCTTCTGATGAAGATAATACTAAACGAGAAAATGCTAATGTCGATGGTGATACTGCCATGGGAACGATGTTGCAATATGGTTCAACAATATCTAAAGAGTTTGCTAAAGCTTATTTAATGAAAAGCAAATTTAGTGAGGCTCATGACAGTGGAATGATCCATATTCATGATTTAGATTTCTTACCCATGGGAACTACAACATGTATGCAAATAGAATTAGATAAATTGTTTAAGAATGGTTTTTCAACAGGTCATGGTCATTTAAGAGAACCTCAAGATATTATCAGTTATTCTGCATTAGCAGCTATTGCTATTCAATCTAATCAAAATGATCAACATGGTGGTCAAAGTGTTCCGGCATTTGACTATTATATGGCTCCGGGAGTATTAAAGACTTTTAAAAAGCAATTTAAACAACAAATTTATGATTTATTAGATTATAATGATTTATTAAGTTTTATAAATATAGATAAAATTAGTAAAGATATTGATAAAATTACAAGTATTGAAATTGATATAGATGAATTTAATGTTTATTGCAAGGAAAGTAAAAGATTAAAATTTGACTTTAAAAAAGCTTATGATAAAGCTATTGCTAAAACAAATAGAGCTACTTTTCAGGCAATGGAAGCTTTTGTACACAATTTAAATACTATGCATTCTCGTGCTGGAGCTCAAGTTCCATTCTCATCAATAAATTTTGGAACGGATACATCAGCTGAAGGTAGAATGGTAATTAAAAATTATTTATTAGCTTTAGAAGAAGGATTAGGAAAAGGCGAAACACCAATATTTCCAGTTTCAATCTTTAAAGTAAAAGAAGGAGTAAACTATAATCCTGAAGATAAGAATTATGATTTATTTAAGTTAGCCTGTAAAGTATCGGCTAAAAGATTATTCCCTAATTTCTCTTTCTTAGACGCTCCATTTAATTTGGAATATTATAAAAAGGGAGATTTTAAAACAGAAGTTGGATATATGGGCTGTAGAACTCGTGTAATGGCCGATGTAACTGATAGAGATAATGAAACAACTGGAGGTCGTGGAAATCTTTCATTTACATCTATTAATCTACCTCGTATTGCTATTAAACATGGTATTTGTTTAAAAGAAAGAGAAAAACCTGATATGAAAGGCTTTTATGATGAATTAGGTGAATGGATGGATTTAGTAAAATCTCAATTATTAGAAAGATTTGAGATTCAATGTAGTAAACATACATATAATTTTCCATTTTTAATAGAGCAAGGATTATGGGCAAATGGAGAAAAATTAGGGCCAAATGATCGACTTAGAAGAATTTTAAAACATGGTACAATGACAATTGGTTTTATTGGGTTAGCTGAAACTTTAAAAGCATTAATTGGTAAGCATCATGCAGAAAGTGAAGAAGCACAAAAGTTAGGTTTAGAAATTATAAAATTTATGAGAAATCGTTGTGATGAATATTGTAAAGAATATAATCTAAATTTCACTTTAATCGCAACTCCAGCAGAAGGTTTAAGTGGACGATTTGTAAATATAGATAAAGCTATTTACGGCATTATAAAAGGTGTTACTGATCGAGATTATTATACTAATTCATTCCATGTTCCCGTTTATTATAATATTAGTATAAAAAATAAACTTGCAATTGAAGCACCTTATCATGCTTTAACTAATGGGGGACATATTTCATATATTGAATTAGATGGTGATGCTGTAAATAATATAGATGCATTTGAAAATATCATTAGAATGATGAAAGAATTAGGAATTGGTTATGGTGCTATTAATCATCCAGTTGATAGAGATCCAGTTTGTGGATATGTAGGAGTTATTAATGATGTTTGTCCAGGTTGTGGCAGACATGAATTTGAAGGAATACCTCTAGAACATATAAGTGATTTTCATTGCTCATGCAAATAGAATAGAAAGAAGGAATAAAAATGAAAAAAGTTGTAGGAGAAGGAATTAAATTCGAAAGGATAAGAAGGGTTACAGGATATTTATCAGGAGATATATCTCATTTTAATAATGCGAAACGTGCTGAAGAAAGAGATCGTGTAAAACATTCTGGCTTAAATGATTTAAATAATAAAAATAAGTGTAATGCATAATGCAAATACGATTAGCTGCTGATTTACAACCAGATAGTATTGTTGATGGTGAAGGAATTCGTACAGTTATCTGGACTCAAGGATGTCCTCATAAATGTCTTGGATGTCATAATCCCCAAACCCATGATGTAAATGGGGGAGTTTTAGTAGACATTAAAGAAGTTTATGAAATCATCGATTCCCTAGAAGGGCAGGATGGTATTACCTTTTCAGGAGGAGATCCTTTTGTTCAGCCAGAAGCGTGTCAGATGATAGCGTCTTATGCAAAGAAAAAAGGATATAACATTTGGACTTACACAGGATATACATATGAACAAATTTTAGCATTAGCCAAAAAAAATACCAAATATATGGACTTTTTAAAAGAAATTGATGTTTTGATTGATGGTAAATTTGAAATATCTAACAAAAGTTATGATTGTGTATTTCGAGGTTCTACTAATCAAAGAATAATTGATGTTCAAAAAAGCTTGGCTAAAAATAAAGTTGTTACTGTAAGTAAGTATGATAAAACTGATATTTATAATCCTAGGAAAAGACCTAAAGGTGTTTATATTTAAAAAACGATTTTATCGTTTTTTTTTATAAAAAAAAGATTATTATCTTCGAAAAAGACTAATAATCTTTCCTACAAATAAAACTATCTCATCACTTTTTTTGATAGCAATATTTTTGAAAAATGATTTTCCTCCAACTGTTAGTGACGAAATAAAAGCAGCTACCAATATTGAAGAAATAATGGGAGGGATAGGGGTTTTAGCTGTAAGATATAAAGAAAATGTTGCCCCTAAAGCTCCACTGACTATTCCACAAATATCTCCGATTATATCATTACAAACACTTGAAACCTTTGTGTTATTTTTAATTAAATTTATACAAGCTGTAGCTTCACGAATTTTCTTGGAACTACGAGCATGAAATGGTGCTTCTTTTGCAGTCAATGTAGCCACGCCTATCATATCAAAGAAAATTCCTATACTTATAACTATAAATATAATTAGAATTAATAATACAATATTAAAATCAGATATGTATATTGATAGGCCACTAAATAATGCAGATAATATAAAGGAAATGATAAAAACCTGCATAATCCATCTGTTTTTCATTTTTTCACCTTTCAAAAAAAGTTCCGAAGAACTTTTTTAAATTACTAAATAATGTGGTATTTCACAAATTAATTTTACGGCTTAGGTCGAGTTGAATTTCTCTATTTTTCACCTTAGGTTACCCACGGGCGATTTCTCTTTAAGAAAAATAATTAAATGTCGCCATTTTAATGACTCGATTGCCACTTAGTCCGTACTTTATTCCTTGTGATGTTAACACTCTAGAGGTTTTCCCTAACACGACATGGATAATACTTATTCGCTTTTGCAATAATGTTTTCAATAATATCCCACATTATCACTCACGACATGTGCTTTTTATTTATTGCATCGATAGAAGGAGGTTGGTTATATGCCATTATAACTTTCCTTAAATCTTAAATTATATACCCACCCTCATCTGGGCGAAGAAAGCGAAATATATAAAGTGCTTTCACACAATTGATAGATTTTTAGCCCTATCTTCATATTATTTATGTGACTAGAATAATGCACCACATATCTGCATTATATCATATTATATTCGATTTGTCTATTTTTATTCAATTTTGTTATTTAAATTAAAAGATATTTAATGTTATTTTTGATTATATCATTTTCTTTGATAGTATATTTTCACTTTTAGAAAATGCTTTATCCTTTTCTAAACTAGCTTCACTGTTAATATCTATGTATTTTCTTAATAATTCTTTTTTATCTAGCATAAGTGGTTTTTTAGTGGCATAGTTACGTCGCGTTAAAATTGAATAATAATTAGAAAGAAGTTCTATATTGGAATCATCGGTAATTTTTATTTTTTCATTAGTAAAAATTTCTACATAGGTATCACTTAAATCATTATGCTGGCAAATTAAATAATATGTACCACTATCATGTTGGACTGCTACTACAAATAAATTATATACACTATATTTTTTCATAAAGTATAAACCTCCTTGCCTAATATTTTAACATGTATCTACATATTTTTCATTATTATTTAAAATTCTATCCATGTTATGGTTATTTTGATAATTTTAAAGGCACATCTTCATTATATCAATTTATTATGATCATCAATATTTTTGCTAATTGTTGATTTAATATATAAAAATACCAGTAAATTTTGATTAATGTTTTTCTTTTTTTACGAAAATATTGTAAAATATAAATAAATTTAACGAGGTGAGAATAATAATGGATATTTTTAGAAATTATTTAGAACAGGATGGAAATTTTGGAAAAATAGAATTTAAGTTATTATAGTTGGAGGAGTATTATGAAAACACCATTAAGATTTCAATTTACCGAATTTGATTGTGGTCCAATATCTTTATTAAATGCGTTTAGTTATTTATTTGATCGCCAAGATATACCGGTAGAAATAGTTAAAGCAGTATATAAATATACACTTGATTGTTATGGTGAAGATGGAACTTTAGGCCGTGGTGGTACGAGTAGAAAAGCAATAAAAAAATTAACGCATTGGATTACAACATATGCTAATGAAAATCATTTTAATATATTTTGCGAAAGGCTAGAAAAAGAAGATGTTACTTATGAAAAAATTAAGAAATGTATAGATACAAATGGCTGCGTTTTTATAAGATGTTGGCAAGAAAATGAACATTATGTGATCATTACAAAAATAGATAAACAATACGCTTATATTTTTGATCCTTATTACTTAGATAAATTAGAATGTAAAGATAAGGATGTCAAAATCATTTTACATAAACCGGATAGATATAATCGGAAAGTAGCGTTAAGAAGATTACTTTCGGAATCAACAAAGGATTTTGCTTTAGGAAAGATAGAAAATCGAGAATGTGTATTGATTAATAAAATTTAGGGATTAACATCATATTTGTTAATAATGCATTAACTTAAAATTCCTATAAATACTTTTTTTAATTAGTAAATATATCTAAATTTTTAAACAATTTATATGTATTTAATATTTTTAATTATCTCAAATTCTCCAATTTTTTTGGCTAAAGTTTTTTGCATATTATTTTGATATTGTGGTAACGAACATATTTGTTCTTGTGTAGTAAATTCTGTGTTAGTTAGTCCATAATCATCAATAATTTCTTGATATATATTATTAACATCACTTATTATATTTTTCTCTTGTGTATTTAATTCAGCGTATTTATTAAGATTTATAATTTTATCCGTACATGCCGTTATAGATCTACGTCTTTGCAATTCCCAATAATAAGCATCTTTTGTTTTTTGAGAATCTTGATAATAAGGGTTTTGTTCACTTCGCAATTCTTGTAATTGTAGTTTTGCTTTTTCCAATTCTTCTTTCCTTAAATTAGAGTCTTCAATTATTTGATATAAATATATCATATCTAAGGCATCTTCATCTTCAAAGGAATGAATAATAAAACTATATATTTTGTAGCCTTTGAAAAATATATATAATTGTCCTTTTTTTCTATCTGTAATTATTTCTAATTTAGGATTAACTTTTGTTGCTAATTTAATGGCTCGGTTAAAAAGATTATATCTAGCTATTTGCTTCATAAAGTCAGAAGGTACAATTTGAAAAAATTGATTATTTAGAATTGAAAATTCCAATTCTATTAAACCATTTAAATACCCAATTGTCTCTTGGTTAAATCTTGAATTATAACTTTTTAGTAAACTTAATAATTCTTTTTTAGAAGCAATGATATTTTTATTCATCAAATCATCTCCCTTTGTTAGAATATTTAACCACAAAATTTCGATAAGTCAATAAATTTTTTTAATCGTAATCAGACTGTGCTAAATCATTTATAATTATTATTGAATCATTTCTATATAGTTAAAATTAATATATTTCTCTGCGTTTTCTCTCAAATACAAGAACAATGGATTTTAATATTTTATTAGTTATACTATTATTTTTAAATTCTTTCAATTACGCAATTTAAACAATTTTCTTGAATTACTAAATAATTATATTATAATATTTAAAGGAGTTATAAGATGTTTAACATGAATTATATATTCAAGATAAAAGATAAGAAAATACTAAAAGAAAATATAAAATAGGAAACTTTTGTAAAAATAAAATGCTATCTTGTACAAGTTTTATAAAATGATTTAAATAATTAAAAAGAGAGTTAGTTAATAAACAAAAAGATATTAATTTAATTTTTTTAGTTAATTTATTTAATAAAATATTCCATATGATATAATGTTAGTAGATTTGAGGTATTAAATAGTGAAAAATAATTTAAATTTGGATAATATAAAAGTGGTTATATTTGATTTTGATGGAACATTAGCAATTCATAAAGATAAGGACTTTGTAAAACATCGTAATGAAAGTGAAGATAAGCGATTAAGCTATTATTCAAAAGCATACCAAAATCCAGATAAATTTTATGAAGAAATTGAACCATGTGATAAGTCTGAAATTCTTTATAATTTGATTGAAAAGTTAAGAAATAAAAATATAAAAATGTATTGTTTATCAGGAATGAAATATTCATTCCATTTTAGAGCAAAACAAGATTTTATTAATAAAAAATATGGTAATGATATAGATTTGGTATCTGTTGGAAATCAACAATTAAAATTAGATGGTATAAAGATAATAGCAAGTGTTAATAATTGTAATTTGGATGAAATTTTATTTATAGAAGATTTAGAAGATACAGTTAGTTATTTAAAAGGTAATGGTGTAAATGTTCTTAATGTAAAGGAGATAAAATGAGGTGGGTATTGATATGGGGATTATAATTGCAGGATTTGCCACATGTGGTAAAAGTGTATTAGGTAAAAAATATAGCAATATTAAAGATTTAGAATCAAGTCCCTTTAAAAATATAATGAAGAATGATTTATCAGTAGAGGAACAAAAAGGAACAAAAAGAGAAATAAATCCTATGTGGCCTCAAAATTATTATAATGCTATAAATGAAGCAATAAAAAAATATGATATTGTTCTTGTACAATTAAAACCTGAACACTTTGATTACTTTGATAAACATAATATAAAGTATTCTATTGCCTATCCTAATATCAATAATTGGAAAGAGGTAGAAAAAAGATGTATTGAGCGAGGAAATAATAAAGCGTTTATAAAAAGGTTAAAAGAAGTATTTATTCCTTATTATGAAGATTCTATAAAAAGAAACTATGAAAAATTATATATATTAAAAGATAATGAAACATTAGAAGATGTTTTAAAAAAAGAAGATTTAATTTAATTATAGAGTAGGTAATATATTTTATTTAAAATTTGTTTTTGACAAAATAATTAACCCCCTAGGGATTTTGACAGGTATATCAAAATAATCCTCTGGGGATTTTTATTCAATAAAAAATCATCTCTAATAGAGATGAAATATATTTGAATGTCCGAAAAGTTCGAACAGATTCGTCATTGGAGCGATTACAAAAAGGGTCAAGCACACTTTATAAAAAATTCATTTGTATTTGATAAATTGATTATAACGCTAAATTATTAGTGACACAATGAAATTTAATAATTTTCTTACGACATTTCTTGCGACACTTCTTACGGCATGATATAATTAGATTACAAGAATTAGGAGGTGAAAATGATGGATGTAGTTGAAGATGTAAGAAATGAGTTTAAAATTAAATTAACTGATAAGTTCGAAGAAGAAGTTATATCATTTTTAAATACTAATGGTGGTAATATTTATATTGGTGTTAATGATAAAGGCGATATTGTGGGAGTTAATGGTAATATAGATTTACTTCAAAGAACTATAAAAGATAGAATAAAAGATAATATAATGCCATCAACATTAGGACTTTATGATGTAGTAGTTTTAGAAGAAGGTAGTAAAAAATATATTAAAATAATTATAGCAAAAGGTAGTGATGCTCCATACTATATTAAAGGTATGGGAATGACACCTGATAGTTGCTTTATTAGAGTTGGTAGTTCAATACAAAGTATGCCATATGATATGATTAATAATAGAGTTAATAAAAGAACTAGAATTTCATTAAGAAATATAGTATCACCTAAGCAAGATTTAACTTTCAGTCAATTAAAAATATATTATGAAGAAAAAGGTTTTAAAATCAACAATAATTTTTTAAAGCAATTAGACTTATATACTGATGATGGTAAATTTAATTATAATGCTTATTTACTTGCTGATAATAATACAATATCTATTAGATTTGGTAAATACGAGGGAACTAATGCTGTTGATTTAATTGAGAATGAAGATTTTGGGAATTGTTCTATAGTTAAGGCTACAAAAAATATTTTAAATAAAATAGAAATCGAAAACAGAAATTTTACAAAAATTGAATATCCAGAAAGAAAAGAAATTAGAATGTATGATTTTGCAGCAGTAAGAGAAGCTGTTGTAAATGCTATTGTTCATAATGATTGGTCAAATGAATATGCTCCAAAATTTGAAATGTTTAGTGATCGATTAGTCATATCATCAAATGGTGGTATTCAGCCAGCTATTACTAAAGAGGAATTTTTAGAAGGATACTCATTACCTAAAAATAAAGAACTAATGAAAGTATTCAACGATTTAGATTTAGTCGAACAAATGGGAACAGGCGTAATAAGAATACTTCAAAGTTACGACAAAAAATCATTTGAGTTTTTTCCAAATTTCATAAGAGTTACATTTCCTTTTAATGAAAATAAATTTAAAATAAAAAGCTATGAAAATATTAAAAATGATAAATTAACCGAAATTCAAAATTCTATTATAGGATTAATGTTAGATTCCCCAACTATTACACAAGATACCTTATCAAGAATATTAGATGTGAACATTAGAACAATACAAAGAAACATTAAAACACTTATTGATATTGGATTAATAGAAAGAACTGGAGCTACAAAAAAAGGTGAATGGATAGTGAAAAATAATTTAAAACGCTAACTAATCAGTTAACGCTTTTTTTCATTTTCCTCAAATAAATCTTTAATATCAATATTTAAAACTAAAGCTAATCTCCATAATGTACCAAGGCTAAATGTTTGGTGATTTTTACTTTCAATGTTTGAAATAAATTGTGTTGAATAATCCATTTTAGTGGCAAGTTGTTCTTGTGTAAGACCTTTTTCTTTTCTTATTTTTTTGATGTTTTTTGAAACTAATTCATATACATAATTTTCATCATTTCTATTAAACAAATAATACCACCACCCAACTTTAGTATTCCCTAACAATATTTTCCCATTAAAAAAAATAAATTATATTACTCTATTCGAGTAAGTTGTGATATAATAATTTTGTAAGTTATACAACTTGCAAGAAATATGCTTGTATAGATATTTTTTGAGAAGTGAAAGGAGGTAAATATTGGAAACTAAATTTTGTGAATTTTGTGGCAATAAAGTTGCAATAGATGCGGTCATTTGTCCAAAATGTGGAAAACAACTTGAAGAATTAAAAACAGAAGAATATAAATCAAACCCACAAGTTGTGATTAACAACAATAATACTGTGGGTGGTAATGTTGGTAGAAAAGAATGTGATAAATGGATCGCATTTCTATTATGTTTCTTTTTAGGTTGGCTTGGTGTTCATAAATTTTATGAGGGAAAAGCTGGTTTAGGGGTATTATATATATTTACTTTAGGGCTATTTGGTATAGGCATCCTTGTAGATATAATTACAATACTATGTAAGCCAAATCCATATTATGTATAGGAGGTAATAAATATTATGGAAAATAAAAAGTTTTGTAAATTTTGTGGAAAAGAAATAGAAAAAGAAAGTATTGTATGTCCTCATTGTGGTAGGCAATTAAAAGAGATTAAAAACCAAGGAGAAAAAACAGAAGATGTTAAAGCAAAGGAAGTTGAAAAACCTAAATTTTATGCTCAAGAGTGGTTTATGTGGTTGATGTTAGTATTTTTCGCACCTATCGGAATATTCCTTATGTGGAAATTTAATAATAAAATGCAAAAAAAATCAAAAATTATTTTAACCGTAGTATTTGCCATTTTATTTATTTTCATACTTGCAACTGGAAGCAGTGAAAGTGATAATGATACTACTAATAATAACAACTCTTATGAAACCAATAAAAAAGTAACCGTTGAAGTTATAGACTTTAGCACTATGACAACAGCAGAAATAGATTCATGGTGTAGTGAGAAAAAAGTAAATTGTGAAATAACAGAAGAATATTCTGATACTGTAGAGAAAGGAAAATTTGTAAGCCAAAGTGTTGAAGGCTCTAAAACTATTTATGAGGGCGAAAAAATAACAATTATATTTTCATTAGGAAAAGAGCCAACTGTGGGTCAAAAGAATGCACTTAAAAAAGCAGAATCATATTCAAAAACTATGCATATGTCAAAATCCGGAATATATAAACAATTAACATCTGAATATGGCGAAGGATTTACCGCAGAAGAAGCACAATATGCTATTGATAATATAGTAGTAGATTGGAATGCAAATGCATTAGAAAAAGCAAAGAGTTATCAGACAACAATGAATATGTCAAAATCTAGAATATATGAACAATTAACATCTGAATATGGTGAAGGGTTCACTGCTGAAGAAGCACAATATGCTATTGACCATTTAGATGACTAAATATAAATAAAAAGTAAAAAGATAATCGGAAATTATTATAATTTTAAATTATCTTTTTTTTATTCATAATTTCATCTAAAAATTAATTATTTTCGTCCAATCTTAAATATCTATTTCAGTTTTATCATTTATATTAACTAAAAATAGCTATTTTTTTAATTACAACAGGATATGGGAATGCACCACGAAATTTCAAAATCCTTTAAAATAAAGGAT
>CANRAL010000025.1 GCA_947628585.1 uncultured Bacilli bacterium
GAAGAAAGAAAAAGAGCCTCAGAAGGAGATGAATATTTAATGAGTTTAAATGAATGGTTAGAAAAATATGTAAATGACGAACAAACCAAAGAGTTTTATGGTAAATGGGCTGAAGAAATAGCTATAGATAAAGGTAGAGAAGTAGGCCTAAAAGAAGGCCGAAAAGTGGGTTTAGAAATAGGTCGAAATGCAGAAAAGAAAGAACTAGCCAAAAGAATGTTAACTAGAAAATATAAAAATAGTGATATTCAAGAAATAACGGGTTTATCATTAAAAACCATAAACGAGTTACAAAAAGAAATTTAAAAACAGTTACTATTGAAGTAGCTGTTTAATTTTTAAAAGGGGATAATTTAGGCTAAAAATAATCTTGGCAAAATGGCAAAATTCATGTTATAATGAAAACATAAGTTACCATAAAGGAGGTTTTATTTATGCCCGCGATAGTAGAAATTAAGAACGATAAAGTAATTAAGACCGCAGTAAAAATGGTTAATGATAAAGGTTGGGATGCAATAAATGCTCGATCTTTAGCTAAAGAATTAGGAATTTCAACAAAGCCATTATATCGAATGTATAAAAGTATGGATGAAATAAAAGAAGAAATATATAAGGAAATACTTCGGCAATATGACGTCTTTATTAATAGCCGTATTGATAGTAGTAAAGCCTTATTAACCTTAGCAATTGCTTATGTTGAATTCGCTCAAAAATATAAAAATTTATTTAAAAGTTTATTTTTAAGTAATAATTTAAAATGGAAGAGCCTAGATAATGTATTAGATGAAAAATGGAATCAATCGACAATTATTAATTTAGTAAATAAACATAAAATGAGTTTTGAAGATGCTAAAAATCTTTTTATGAATTATTGGTTATATGTAAATGGATTAGCAACATTAATAGCTACGAATGAAATAAAAATTGATGAAAAGGAGTTATTAGTAAAACTTGTTAAAATGTATAAAGTTTTAACTAAATAAAATATGGATAGAGTAGAAATAAAAAAAGATAATTTAGCGATTGATCGTATTGAAGAAAGATGCATTCATTGTGGTATGTGTCTAAAAACTTGTTCAAATAACAATAATATAGAAAATGATTGTATTAACTGTGGACAATGTATTTTAACATGCCCTAGTGGAGCAATTATTCCCAAATATGCCTATAAAAAAATTTTAAATTATTTATATGATACTAATTATGAAGTTATGGTTATAACTTCTCCCGCGGTTCGGGTGGCAATAGGTGATGAATTTGGCTTTGAACCAGGAACCTTTTTAGAAAAAGAAATGGTAGGCATATTAAAAAAATTAGGTTTTAGTAAAGTATTCGATACAACTTTTGGGGCTGATTTAACTATTATGGAAGAAGCTCAAGAATTAATTAAACGTCTAGAGGCAAAGAAAGATTTACCAATGTTTACTAGTTGTTGTCCTTCCTGGGTTCAATACTTAAAAAAGTATTATCCCAATAAAATCTCCAATTTAAGTACCTGTAAAAGTCCTATTGGTATGATAGGAGCTATGGTTAAAAGTTATTATGCCGAATATAATGAAATAGATCCTCATAAAATTATTTTGGTAGCTTTAACTCCTTGTGTATCCAAAAAAGAAGAAATTGCTCATAATTCAGATGTTGATTATTGCATAACAACTACCGAACTAGCCATGATGATACGAGAAAGAGGAATTATTTTTAAAACAGTTAGTCCCTTAGATTTTGATTCGTTAATTGGTAATGGTAGTGGATCTGGTTTAATTTTTGGTTCTTCTGGTGGGGTAACAGAAGCGGTATTAAGAACAGCTTACTATTTAATTAATAAAGAAAAAGCTCCTCAAGAATTTTATAATTTAGTAAAAGTAAGAGGAGAAGAAAATTTTAAAGAAACAATTATTGATTTAAAAAAATATCAATTAAAGGTTGCTGTTATTAATCAACTTAAAACAATAAAAGAAAAAGAAAAAATATTAAATGATTATGATTTTATTGAAGTCATGACTTGTCCAGGAGGATGCCTTGGTGGCGCGGGTCAACCCTTAGTAACTATTAGCAAATTAAATGAATATCGCGAAAAAAGACGAAAGGCCTTATATGAAAATGATAAAAATCAAAATATAAAAGATAGCTACGAAAATCCTTTAGTAATTGAAGCATATAATACTTATATAAATAAAGGAAAAGTTATTTTACATAATTGTCATAAAGAAAAAATAAATAATTAAAATAATAATTATTTAAAAAAGTCATAATTGACTTTTTTTTATCCAAAATAAAAATGGTGAAGTTTATGTTTTGGATAAATTATTTAGAAAAAATTCCTTGTCCTAAATTAACTAAAAATATAACAGTTGATACCTTAATTATTGGTGGAGGTATCGCGGGTTTAACTAATCTTTATAAAGAAAAGGCCCAAAATACTATTTTAGTAGAGGCAAATATTGTAGGGATGGGAGTAACTGCAGGTTCAAGTTCTAAAATTACAATTTTACAAGAAGACATTTTAGCTAAACTTTTAGCTAAAGATTATGATACGGCTAAATTATATTTAAATAGCCAAATAGATGCCATTAAATTATTAAAAGAAATTATCCAAACTGAAAATTTAGAATGTGATTTAGAAGAAGTAGATTCTTTATTAATAGCTCGCAATAATAAAGAAATAGAAAAAGTCAAAAAAATAAGTAAATTTTTACAAATAAATAATATTAAAGTTACTAAATTAAATAAGATAAATGGTTTAAAAATAAAAGCTTATCAAATTAATCCTATAAAATATATAAATGGTTTAAAGAAAATATTAAAAAATAAAATTTATGAACAAACTAGGGTTATAGATATTAAAAAAGAAAATAATTATTATTTAGTTTATACTAATAATCAAAATATAATAAAAGCCCAAAATGTAATTATAACTTGTCAATATCCCTTCTTTTTAAAACCCTTATTTTTACCTTTAAATACGACAATTGAAAAATCCACAATTATTGTAACTAAAGAAAAAAATAAACCAAAATTAAATTATATAACTGTAGGAAAACCAACTTTATCATATCGTTCTTATAAAAATTATGGTATATATTTAAGTCAAGCTAAAGCAACATGGCATAAAAATAATGATATTTATAATTATAAAAAAGTAAAAAAATTATTTAATTTAAAAGAGGAAGATATTGTAAGTATATGGACAAATATGGATATTATTTCGGGAGATAATTTACCTTATATTGGTTTAATAGATAAAAATATGTATATTGCTACTGCTTTTAATACCTGGGGAATTTTAAATGGTATTATTAGTAGTCAAATAATTTTCGACTTAATAAATAATCGAAATAATCCTTATATTAATCTATTTAATCCTAAAAGAATAGGAAAATATCAAAAAATTTTTAATAGTATATTTAGTAATATAATTTCCTTTATTAAAGGGATAAAGAAAAATAAAAGTTGGTATTCTTCCCATATTTCTTTTCTAAATATAAAGGAAAAAAGAATAGGAATCTATACTGATGAACAAGGAAAAACTTTTAAAGTAAAAGCAATATGTCCACATTTAAAATGTCCTTTAGAGTTTAACGAAATAGATAAAACATGGGATTGCCCTTGTCATAGTTCACGTTTTACATATGATGGTAAATGGTTAAAAGGTCCAAGTAAAAAAGATATTACATTTAAATAATAAAAATATTTTTAAGTTTTATGATAAAATATAATTGGTGGTAGTATGAAAAAACTTAAAAATATTTTTTTATTGTTTATATTTCTTTTAGCTGTAGTTCCTCCTTTAATGGATAAGGATTCTAATTCTGCTCCTTTAAATTCTAATTTAGATACGAGTTCTAATTTAGTTATTCATTATTTAGATGTTGGAGAGGGAGACTCTATTTTTATTGAGCTACCCAATAAGGAAACCATGTTAATAGATGCTGGTACTAGTAGCTCTAAAGATTATATTAAAAACTATATAGAAAATCTTAATTATCAAAAAATTGATTATGTAATTGGTACTCATCCTCATGCTGATCATATTGGTTCATTAAGTTATATTATTGATAATTTTGAAATTGGTAAAATTTATTTACCTAAAGCTAAAACTAATACTAAAACTTATGAAAATTTACTTTTAAGTATTAAAAATAAAGGTTTATTAATAAATGAAGCTAAAAAAGGAGTAGAAATATTTAATTTAGAAAATTTAAAAATTTATTTTTTAGCGCCGATTTTATCAGAATATGATAATTTAAATAATTATTCGGCTGTTTTAAAAATTGTGTTTAATAATAAAAAATTTTTATTCATGGGCGATGCTGAAACTTTAGTTGAAAAATCTTTAAATGATGTTTCGGCTGATGTTATAAAAATAGCTCATCATGGAAGTGATACTTCTTCTCAAATGGAATTTTTAAAGAAAGTTAATAGTGAATATGCAATTATTTCGGTAGGTTTAGATAATATTTATGATTTGCCAAGTGCTACCGTTATTTCTAATTTAGAAAAATTAAATAATAAAATTTATCGTACGGATAAAGATGGTACAATTGTAATAACAACCGATGGTGAAAATATTGAAGTAAGAAAGGAAGGAAAAAATGATGATAATTGATCGTTTTGAAGGAGATTATGCAATTATTGAAATTGATGAAGAATTTATTAGAATACCTAAGAAATTCTTACCCAAGGCTAAAGAAGGGGATGCTTTAAAAATTATTGTTGATGAAGAAGAAAATAGAAAAAGAAATAAAAGAATTGATGAATTAATGAATGATTTATTTCAATAGTTAAATTGACTTTTTAGATAAATTCCTTTATTATAATTTTAGGAGGTAATCTTTATGAATAAAAAACAAATAGTAGATTTAGTAATTGCCATTTTTTTAATTATAAGTGGAGCTATTTTATTAGTATTTCCGTTATTTCATTTTGTCAAAGTTAAGCTCATTTTCATAACTCTTTTAGGAGTATATGCTTTACTTAACTTAATTCAATTTTTATTAACTAAAAAATCTAAAGATTATGAAGGATTATTTACGGTAATAGCATCACTAATTGCTATAATTGTGGCTTTAAAATTAGATATAAATCGGGTTCCTTGGTATTTAGCAATTACCTTATTTATTTGGATTATTATGATGTCCCTTATCAAATTAAAAAAAGCAGATTATTATAATGATCGTAAAAATTCGGTTTGGATATTAAAAATAGTTACTTTAATTTTATTTATTTTGACCGGATTATTAGCAACTATAAATTTGTATTATGAAGCGGATATTCAAGTTTTAGTTTTAGGATTTTTCTTCTTTATTCATGGTATTTTAGAATTAGTGGATCCTTTAACTATATATTTAGTAGAAAAGAAATAATAAAGTTATAATTTAGATTTATCCTCATATAATATTTTTGAAAGAGGGTAATAAAATATGGAAATTTTAAAAGTTTCATCAAAATCAAATCCAAGTAAAGTCGCGGGAGCAATTGCAAATATTTATCGAGAAAATGGTAGTGTTGAAATTCAAACGGTAGGGGCTGGTTCTTTAAATCAAGCAATCAAAGCTATAGCTATATGTCGAGGTTTTGTTGCCCCCACGGGAGATAATTTAGTTGTTATTCCGGCTTTTAATGATATTATAATTAATGGTGAACAAAAAACAGCTTTAAAGTTAATTGTGGAAAGTAAATAGTGATATTTATGCTTGACAAACATATATAAATATAGTAACATATTTTTGTTAAGAAAAAAGGAAAGAGATTTGTATCCACCTGATTACAATTAAGTAATGGGTAAATGCCTAAGTTTAAAAATTAAAATGAAGGATAAATGGATACAAATTGTATTCATTTTTTTAAATTATGGAGGTGCTAGATATAGCAAAAGTTGAAGAATTACCAATTAATGAGGAAATAAGAGTTCCTGAAGTAATGGTAATAGGCCCAAATGGCGAAAAAATGGGATTAAAAAAAATCCAAGATGCTCTAACATTAGCAAATTATGCTGGATTAGATTTAGTTTTAATGAATAGCGAAGGCAATATTAAAGTTGCTAAAATAATGGATTATAACAAATATCGTTATGAACGACAAAAAAAATTAAAGGAAGCTCAAAAAAAACAAAGAGAATCTAATAAAGATATTAAAGAATATCGTTTGTCTCCAGTTATTGATGTTGGCGATTTTGAAACGAGACGAAGAAATGCTGAAAGTTATTTATTAAAAGGACATAAGATTAAAGCTTTTATTCGTTTTAAAGGTCGGCAAATGGCAAGACCTGAAGCAGGTAAAGATGTTCTATTAAAATTTGCAGAAGGGCTAAAGGATTGTTCAACGATTGAATCAGAACCGAAATTAGAAGGTCGGCAAATGTGGATGATGTTAGCGCCTCAAAAGAAGGAAGGAAAATAAAGATGGCAAAGTCAAAACAAAAAACGCATAAATCAAGTGCAAAAGTTTTTAAGAAAAAGAAAAATGGCGAATTAACTTATATGAAATCTGGTAGTAACCATAAAACTGGTAAAGATACCGCTAAAGAAGTTCGTCAAAGAAGAAATAAGGGAGTATTAAGTAAAGGAGACAGAAACAGATTAAAATCTGTAATCTAGAGGTGAAGAAAAATGGCAAGAGTTAAAGGTGGAAATGTTTCCAAAAATAGAAGAAGAAAAGTTTTAAAAGAAGCGAAAGGCTATTTTGGTTCTAAGCATCGTCTTTATAAAACTGCTCAAGAACAATTATTTCATAGTGGAGAATATGCCTATCGTGATCGTCGGCAAAACAAACGTAATTTTCGAAAATTATGGATTACAAGAATTAATGCTGCATGTCGCGAAAATGATATCAGTTATTCTAAATTTATTGATGGTTTAAATAAGGCTGGCATTGAAATTAATCGGAAAATGTTAAGTGAAATGGCTATCGATGATGCTAAAAGTTTTGCTAATCTTTGCGAAATAGCTAAGAAGGCTTTAAATGGTGAAGTTATAAAACCAGCTAAAGTTGAAAAAGTTAAAGAAGAAAAGAAAACGGAAGTTAAGAAAACAGCTCCTAAAGAAAAGAAAGAAGATTTATCAAGTCTTTCCCTTGCAGAATTAAAAGCCTTAGCTAAGGAAAAAAATGTAAAGGGTTATTCAACAATGAAAAAAGACGAATTATTAAAAGCTTTAAAATAATTGCTTTAAAATAAATAATAAGTTATAATAAAAAATATTAATACTTAGTTTAGATGTACCTCTGACACTTTACTCAGTATTAACATATAATTAGTTTTAAGGAGGAAAAAGTATTATGGCTATGAAGAAAGAAGAAAAAGCTAATTTAATTAAAGAATATGCACAAAGTAAAAATGACGTTGGTTCTGTACCAGTTCAAGTTGCTATTTTAACAAGTGAAATTAATAATTTGACAGAACATTTAAAGACTCATAAACATGATTATCATTCTAAAAGAGGTATGTTTATGAAAATAGGTCGTCGGAAAAAATTATTAGATTACTTAAAGAAAAATGACATTGTAGCATATCGGGAATTAATTAAAAAATTAAATTTAAGAAAATAGGGCACTTAATTTTTAGTGTCTATTTTTTTTTAGAAAGGGTGATAGTATGAAAAAAGAATATAAATTAGATTTTTTAGGAAGGCCTTTAGTTATTGAAACTGGGGAATTAGCTAAACAAACAAATGGTTCAGTTTTAGTTAGGTATGGTGATACCGTTATCTTATCTGTTTGTGTAATGGGAAAGACAATGGTTACCCAAGATTTTTTTCCACTTCAAGTTTTATATCAAGAAAAATTGTATTCAGTTGGTAAAATTCCTGGAGGATTTATTAAAAGGGAAGGACGACCTAGTGAAGCAGCAACTTTGGCAGCTCGTTTAATTGATCGTCCAATTAGACCAATGTTTGATGAAAATTTAAGAAATGAAATTCAAGTTATTAATACTGTTTTATCGGTCGATCAAGATAATTCACCAGAAATGGCAGCTTTATTTGGTTCTTCCTTATGTTTAGGAATTAGTGATATTCCTTTCGATGGGCCAGTCGCTGGTGTTATTGTTGGCTTAATTGATGGAAAATTTGTTATAAATCCTACTGCTGCAGAAAGTGAAAAAAGTATTTTAAATTTAACTGTTGCAGGAACTAAAGATGCTATTTGCATGGTTGAAGCCGGAGCTTCTGAAATTGATGAAAAAACAATGCTTGAAGCTTTAATGTTTGCTCATGAAAATATTAAAACTTTATGTGAATTTCAACAAAAAATTATCGATGAAATTGGTGCAGAAAAACAAGAACTGGAAAAAGTAGAAATTGATCCAGTCATTGATGAAGAAGTTCGAAACTTTGCTACAAAAGATATGCTTAATGCCATTCAAATTAAAGATAAATTAGAAAAATACGCTAAAATAGATGAAGTAAAAGAAAATACTTTAGCTCATTTTGAAGAAGTTTACAATGAGGATGAAGAAAAAGAAGAAAAATTAAAACAAGTAACAAAAGTAGTAAATTTAATTGAAGGAAATGAAGTTAGACGTCTTATAACTGATAAAAAAATTCGTCCTGATGGTCGTAAAATGGATGAAATTAGACCTTTATATGCAGGGATAGATTTACTTCCTCGAACTCATGGATCGGCTCTTTTCTCTCGGGGAGAAACTCAAGTATTAGCAACTACTACTTTAGGTGCTATTGGTGAACACCAAATTTTAGATGGTTTAGGAATTGAAGATTCTAAACGATTTATGCTTCATTATAACTTTCCTCAATTTTCCGTTGGGGAAGTAGGACGTTATGGTTCTCCAGGTAGAAGAGAAATTGGTCATGGTGCTTTAGGGGAAAGAGCATTGGCGCAAGTTATTCCTTCTGAAGAAGAATTCCCTTATACTATTCGGGTAGTTAGCGAAGTTTTAGAAAGCAATGGTTCTTCTAGTCAAGCGACGATTTGTTCAGGATGTTTAAGCTTAATGGCTGCCGGAGTTCCTATTAAGGCTCCAGTCGCAGGTATCGCTATGGGATTAATTCAAAGTGAAGATGGTAAGAAATACACCATACTAACAGATATCCAAGGCTTAGAAGATCATATGGGAGATATGGACTTTAAGGTTGCTGGAACCCGTAAAGGAATAACCGCCTTACAAATGGATATTAAAATTAAGGGTGTAACTAAAAATATTTTAAAAGAAGCATTAGCTCAAGCTAAAAAAGCTCGAATGGAAATTTTAGATGTTATGGAAAAGGCTATTAAGGAACCTCGTAAAGAATTAAGTCCTTATGCTCCAAAAATTGATACTTTTAGAATTAATCCTGAAAAAATAAAAGATGTCATTGGCCGGGGTGGTGAAATGATAACTAAAATTATTCTTGAAGCTTCTAATGTCAAAAGCGTTAATGATAAAGATGCCGTTAAAGTTGATTTAGAAGATGATGGTCGTGTAATTATTTATCATACTGATGCCGAAATTATTGCTAAAACTAGAGCTATGATAGAAGATGTAATTAAAGAAGTAGAAATAGGTAAAATTTATACTGGCAAAGTAGTTAAAGTAGAAGATTTTGGTTGTTTTGTAGAAATTTGGCCAGGTTGTGAAGGTTTAGTTCATGTTTCTCAATTAGATAATAAACATGTTGATAAACCAAAAGATATTGTTTCAGTTGGCGATGAAATTATGGTTAAAGCTACTGGTTTTGATAATCATGGACGTCTTAACTTATCTCGTAAGGAATGTTTACCTAAAGTTGAAAAAATAAATAAAAAAGAAAAATAAAATTTACATGAATTTGTAAATTTTTTTTAACTATTTTTCATATAAAAAAAGAACAACCTTAAATTGATTGTTCTTTTGTATTTCCTGTTTTGCTCCATCCGTTATTTAGATAAGCATTTAGTTCACTTTCTTTAACCCATTTAATTTCTTTATTACGATGTTTACATACATTAGTAGTCTTTTTATCAAACTTTTGATAATTACTATATTTACCAGCATTAGCTAAGGTATCAGTAATACAAGTATCTTTAATTTTAAATAAAACATTTATTTTAAAAGTAATAAAGAAACCACTTTTTTTAAGAGCATCACTATAAATATAATTAACTTTAAAATTATCTTTTAATTTAGTATGAATATCAATTTTATAATAATCTCCAGATAAATAAATACCATTAGTTGTAGCAGTGTAGTAATAAGGATTTAATGTAGCATATATCATTTCAGCAGGACTCTTAGCTATATATGAAGTTTCGGGATTTTTTTTCGCAAATAAATTTTCATAATCTTGCATAGAATCAAAGGCTGACATTGTATAATCATAAATTTCTAACTTTTTAGCATCGACATTATGCATTTCATATGATTGTTTATAACTATTACCCGTAAGGTTTTCAGGATAGAAGCAAAAAGCTAAATAATCTAAATTTCCGGTTTGACAATAAGTATATGTTGTTGTAGGTTCACATTTATTAATGGCGGTACCATTATTTGAATAGCCATCTAACCAATCACTATATTTACTTACTTCATAATATTTTTCTTTTTTAGTTTCCGTTCCATAACTTTGACAAGAACCACAATTTTCAAAATTATAATATTTATAAGTAACATTTTTTACATAATTATTAGTAATATTTGGAATTTTGTTGTTATTTTGATTATTGCTTTGATTATTTTGACTATTGTTTTGATTATTATTTTGAGTGTTTGTTTGATTATTTACTTGATTATTTGTTTGACTATTTGTTTGATTATTATTACTATTATCAACTTGATTACTATTATTATTTTTATCGTTATTATCATTATCATTAATAGCGGGGCAGTTTATACATTCATTATTCTTTTTTTCAATAGTAGTAATAATAAAATCTTCTTGTTTATTACATTTTAAATTTACTTTTAAAGCAAAATTTTCATCAGCAGTTTTGGTAGCCTCGGCATAACTATCAGTTAAACTACATTTTTTACCATTATTAGTAAAATCTAAAAGCATTTTTTGATTAATTAAAGATCCTAAATTAACTTTAACAGTTTGCCCCACCTTATCAGGTAATTTATCAGTTGTAAAATATTCTACAGCACTTTCTTTGAACACAGCTAAATTTTGGATAAATGCATCATCATTTTGAGCTAATAAAGTTTTATCTTTCTTTCCCAAAAATAACCAACAGATGATAAATATAAAAATTACTAACAAAACAAGTTTTAAAATTAACAATAGAATATCACTATTTAAAAATTTTCTATTTTTTTCTTCGTACATTTTTTACTCCCCCATTACACGTCATTGTCAAGATAATTTTAACATATTATTGTAAACAATGTCAAATATTACTATTTAAAAATACTTTAATAAATAAAAAAGTTATGATAAGATATTAATCGATTAAGGAAGTTTATAAATAAAAAAAATGGTAATATTAATAATGGAGTAAAAAATGGGAAAAATTGAAGGATATAAAGCTTTTAATTTAGATGGAACTAATTTTCATGGCAAAGTTTTTAAAGAAGGCGAGACTTATGCCACTAAGCGCAATATTCAATTTTATCAAACGGGCTATCATATGTGTAAATATTTAACCCACGTTTTTAGTTATTATCATCCTGTTGAAAGTGTTAAAGTTGCTTCGGTAACCGGAGAAGGGCACATTCATTTTATTGACTATGATGATTATCGTGACATTTATGATTTATATGCTGTAGAAAAAATAACTATTAATCATTTTTTTACTCGCGAAGAATTATTTAATCAAGTTTTAAAAGAAATTCCGCATGATCAAATGCTATTTTTAAATTATGCGACGCTTAGTCCCCAAGAAATGCAAATATTTATTGATAAATTTTATGATAATGTTGAATTAATGCGTTGTCTATTATATTATCAAGCCAATTATAAAGATATTTATGAAAAAAGTATTGAAGATGTTCGAAAATTAGTAAGGAAGTGTTATCATGGATAAAATTATTATTAAAGGTGCTCGGGAAAATAATTTAAAAAATATTGATTTAGAAATTCCTAAAAATAAATTAGTTGTTATGACTGGTGTTTCAGGAAGTGGTAAAAGTAGTTTAGCCTTTGATACTATTTATGCAGAGGGGCAAAGAAGATATGTTGAAAGTCTATCTGCTTATGCTCGGCAATTTATTGGTGTAAGCGAAAAACCTGATGTTGATACAATTGAAGGATTAAGTCCTAGTATTTCTATTGATCAAAAATCAACTAATAAAAATCCCCGTTCAACAGTAGGTACAATCACGGAAATTTATGATTATTTAAGATTATTATTTGCGCGAATTGGGGTTCCATATTGTCCTACCCATCATATTCCTATAAAAAGTCAAAGTATCGAAGAAATGACGAATAAAGTAATGGCTTTAGAAGGAAAAACTATTACAATTATGGCTCCAATTGTCCATGGTGAAAAAGGTACCCATAAAGATTTAATTTTAAATTTGCAAAAAGAAGGATTTACTAAATTAAGAGTGAATGGGGAAATTGTTAAAATAAATGAAATAGAGGGATTAGAAAAAAATATTAAAGATAATATTGATTTAATAATTGATAAAATCACGGTTATGCCTGAAGAAAGAAGTCGTATATTTGAAAGTATTGAAGAAAGTACCAAAAGAGCTGATGGTAAAGTTGTAATCTGTTATGATGCAGAAGAGTTATTAATGAGTGAAAAATATGCTTGTTTAAAATGTAATTATTCTATTCCCGAACTTGAACCAAGATTATTTTCTTTTAATGCGCCATATGGTGCTTGCCCTGAATGTAAGGGTTTAGGAACGAAATTAAAAATAAGTGAAGATTTACTTATTCCTGATAAAAATAAATCTATTCTAGAAGGAGCAATAAATGCTTTAAGTTTAGATAGTACCACTTATTATACTCAAGTAGAAACGGTATGTAAGCATTATAAAATAGATATGAATATGCCTCTTAAAGATATTCCTAAAAAAAAGTTAAATTATTTATTATATGGAACTAATGAATTGTTAGAATTTAATTATATATCGAAAAATGGTAATACTCGAAATACCACTAATAGTTATGAAGGAATAATTCCGGCTTTAGAAAGAAGATATATTGAAACTAAAAGTAGTTGGATTAGAGAATGGTTAGATAATTATATTGTCGAAATGCCATGTCCTGTTTGTCAAGGAAAAAGATTACAAGAATCGGTTTTATCAATATATATTAATAAGAAAAATATTTTTGATATGACGGATATGTCTATTAAAGATTTATACAATTTTATTACAAACTTAAAATTAAGTAAAGAAGAAGAGGAAATAAGTTCTTTAATCTTAAAAGAAATTAAATCTCGATTAGAATTTTTAAATAATGTAGGCTTATCTTATCTTACTTTAACGAGAAGTGCCGGTACTTTATCCGGAGGCGAAGCTCAAAGAATAAGATTAGCAACGCAAATAGGTAGTAAGCTTTCAGGTGTTTTATATGTTTTAGATGAACCAAGCATCGGTTTACATCAAAAAGATAATGATCGACTTATTAATAGTTTAAAAGAAATGCGGGATTTAGGTAATACATTAATTGTTGTAGAACATGACACGGATACTATGCTTGCTGCCGATTTTTTAGTGGATATAGGTCCAGGTGCTGGTGAATATGGTGGTATGGTAATGGTCGCGGGAACTCCAAAGGAAGTTATGCAAAATAAAAATAGTTTAACTGGTAAATATCTTCGCGGGGAAGAAAAAATAGAAGTTCCTAAAAAAAGAAGAAAAGGCAATGGTAAAAAAATAACTATTAAAGGTGCACAAGAAAATAATTTAAAAAATATTAACGTTGATTTCCCTTTAGGAAAATTTATTGCCGTAACCGGTGTAAGTGGTAGTGGTAAATCTACTTTAATTAATGAAATACTTTATAAAAATATTGCTAATAAACTTTATAAATCGAAAGAAATCCCGGGAAAATGTAATAAAATATTGGGATTAGATAATATTGATAAAGTTATTCAAATAACCCAAGATGCTATTGGTAGAACTCCGCGAAGTAATCCGGCAACTTATGTGGGAGTATTTGATGATATAAGAGATATTTTTGCTCAAACTAAAGAAGCCAAATTACGTGGTTATGATAAAGGTCGGTTTTCTTTTAATGTAAAAGGTGGTCGTTGTGAAGCTTGTTGGGGCGATGGTGTAAAAAGAATCGAAATGCATTTTCTCGCGGATGTTTATGTTCCTTGTGAAGTATGTGGTGGTAAACGATATAATAAAGAAACTTTAGATATTAAGTTTAAAGGTAAAAATATTAGTGAAGTATTAGATATGCGAGTTAGTGAAGCTTTAGAATTTTTTGAAAATGTTCCTAAAATTTATAATAAATTAAAAGTTATGATGGATGTTGGTTTATCTTACATTAAACTAGGTCAAACGGCGCCAACTTTATCCGGTGGCGAAGCAGGTAGAGTAAAGTTATCCAAAGAGTTACAAAAAAAGGCTACTGGTAAATCATTATTTATCTTAGATGAACCAACAACTGGTTTACATGTTGATGATATAAAGAAATTATTAGTAATTTTAAATAGAATTGTTGATAATGGAGACACTGTAATTGTTATTGAACATAATTTAGATGTTATTAAAGTAGCTGATTATATTATCGACTTAGGACCTGATGGTGGTGATGGTGGCGGCACAGTTGTTGCTACTGGAACACCTGAGGAAATTGCTAAACATCCGACTTCTTATACTGGTGAATATTTACGAAAAATACTTTAATTTAAAGTGTTTTTTTGTTATTATAAATATAAGGTAGATAGTATGGATATAGATACATTTAATATAGATAATATTTTTGATAGTCTTAAAAATATTATTTTAGAAATTAACAAAAATAGTAAATGTCCTAATTGTGGCGGAAGTTATCATAATAGTATATGTATTTATTGTAATAGTCTTAATCCTTTACTTGAAGAAAAAATTAAAATGTTAAAAGACATAACTGCTGAAGTAATAAAAAATGTTAATCCTAAAGAAGAGAAATTTCAACTTTTTTTAAGTAATTTATATTCTTTAAGAAATATTGATTTTGTCGATGATTTATTAACTAAATATGATTATTTTAACGTTATGAATAATTTTTATAAGAAGATAATTACAAAAATTAATAATAATGAGATTATAACTAAAGAAGAAATACCATATGTAGAAAATATTATATTAAGAAATGAAATTAATGATGCCAATAAAGGTACTACTAATTATATAGCTAATTATTTTATAAAATCGATTCTTTGTAATCATTTAACGAAAGAAAAAATACCTATAGTAAGTTATGAAGTATTTAAAGAAATGCTTAAAAATTATACAACTAATATTATGAAAGATACTTATGGTTATTTTTCAAGTACATGTGAAATATTGCCCAAAGAAAAATATCAAGAAATCGCGGAAGATAAATTAGTTCTTGGAGAAAATATTGCCAATATTGTGCGATTTAATGAAGATGTAATTAAAGCTTTATATTATTATGGCAATACAGAATTTATCGAAGTTTTTAATCATGAATTAAGACATTCTTATCAATATAAAGAAGTTTTCTCTGGAAATGAAGTAAGCTTATTAGGAATGATAGCTACGAAAGATAAAATATTAAGAGATATGTTACCTAATTATTATAATGAAAATTATAATTTAATAAGTTATGAAAAAGATGCTTTTATAATTGGCTTAAAATCCCGATTAATGACTTTCCAAATCTTTGGCTTAGAAGCCGCGAATAAAAAGAAAATAATCGAAAAAATTATTATGTATCAAAATAGTTTATTTGATACCAAAAGAATTTATGAAGGTACAGATATCGAATTAGATGAATTATTTAATAAAACAATTATTAATAAACCTTCTATTTTAAAAAGATATCCACAGTTAAATTATTTATATAAATTAGATAATAATGAAGTTATTCCTAAAACTATTAAAGAATTAAAAGAAGATTACGAAAATTTAGATGAAAGTAAAATTAGTGAGGAAATAAAAACTTTATATGAAGCATATTTACAACGAAATCGTTAAAAATATTTTATATAATTTAAAATAATGTTATACTATAAAAGGAGATGATAAAAAATGAATGATACTTTAATTACAATTGGTAGTGTAAATATTAAATGGTATTCGGCTTTAATTTTAGTTGGAGCTTTTATAGCTATTATTATGACAATTAAAGAAGGAACTAAGTATCGTTATCCTAAAGATTTTATTTTTAACCTTCTATTTTGGGCAATTGTTTTTGGCGTAGTCGGAGCTCGTTTATATTATGTGGCCTTTAATTTAAATTTGTATACTAATTATATAGATATTTTAAAAATATGGGAAGGGGGATTAGCCATTCATGGAGGTATTATTTTTGGCTTAATTACAATTATTATTTATTGTAAAAAATATCATATTCGTAGTATTAGAATGACTGATTTTATTGCTCCGGGATTAATTTTAGCTCAAGCGATAGGCCGTTGGGGAAATTTCTTTAATGGCGAGGCTCATGGAGCTGCTACAACTATTGCTGAACTTCAAAGTTTACATATTCCTAATTTTATTATTCAAGGGATGAATATAGGTGGTTTATATTATCAACCAACTTTTCTATATGAATCTATTTGGTGCTTAATTGGCTTTATTATTTTATTAATTATAAGACGTTTAAAATATACTAAAGTAGGTCAACCAACAGCATTTTATTTAATGTGGTATAGCCTAGGTCGATTCTTTATTGAAGGTATGCGGACAGATTCTTTAATGCTTGGAGGATTTAGAATGGCCCAAATTGTTTCTGTTGTTTTATTTATTATTGGTTTAGGCATATTTATGATTACAACCCGTCGAGGTCGTTTTGAAGATTTATATAGTAAAGATGCGGAAGAACAAATTATTTTTTAGAGGTTAAAATGTACGATATCATAATTATTGGTATGGGAATAAGTGGTATAACTGCTGCCATATATGGAAAAAGAAAAAATTTAAAAGTTTTATTATTAGATAAAAGTATGCCTGGAGGTATGTTAAATAATTTAGAAAAAGTTTCTAATTATCCGGGTTTTACTAATATAAAGGGAAGTGAACTAGCTCTTCATTTATTTAATCAAGTAAAGGCTTTAGATATACCTTATAAATTAGAAGAAGTAGTAAAAATTGAAAAAAAAGCTAATTTTTTAGTTAAAACTAAAACTAATCAATATGAAACGAAAAATATAATTTTAGCTACAGGGAAAAAACCTAAATTGTTGGGGATAAATAGTGAAAGAGATTATTTTGGCCGGGGATTATCCACTTGTGCTGTTTGTGATGGGAATTTTTATAAAGATTTAGATGTCGCAGTAATTGGCAATAATAAATTAGCTATTGAAGAAAGTCTTTATTTAAGTAATATTGTAAAAAAATTATACTTTATTACCAATATTGATTTAGATTTAACCAAATTAAAAAATATAAAAAATATTCAAATAATTAAAGATGAAATAAAAGAAATAAATGGTGAAAATGATAAAATATCTGCGATTACATTAAAAAGTAATAAAGTTTTAAATGTAAAAGGTTTATTTGTTTATAATGGTTATATTCCTAATACCGATTTATTAAATGAATTCAAGGTAAATAAAGAAGCCGGTTATATTTTAGTTAATGAAAATTATGAAACAAATATTCCGCATTTATATGCTATTGGTGATGTAATTAAAAAAGGTATATATCAATTAATAACCGCAGCTTTTGATGGGTTAAAAGTAGTTGATAAAATAAACAAAGAAACAAAATAAAATATAATAATTAATAAATAAAAAAAGTTTTATTTCGGTATTTAGTATGTTAAAATAATTTAAGGAGTTGATATTATGAGAACAAGATTTGCACCTAGTCCAACTGGCTATATGCATATTGGTAATTTAAGAACAGCGATTTTTGAATATGCTTTAGCTAAAAAATATAATGGTGATTTTATTTTAAGAATCGAAGATACCGATCAAAATCGTAAAGTAGAAGGAGCAATTGATTTTATTTATAAAACTCTAGAATTATGTGGTTTTCAAATTGATGAAGGTCCAATTAATCCTGGAAAGTTTGGTCCTTATATTCAAAGTGAAAGATTAGATTTATATAAAAAATATGCTTTAGATTTAGTAGAAAAAGGTAAAGCTTATTATTGCTTTTGTACAGAAGAAGAATTGGAAGAAATGCGCGAAAAAGCAGCTTTAAGAAAAAAAGTATTTGTCTATGATGGCCGTTGTAGTAAGTTACCTAAAGATAAAATAGAGGAAAATTTAAAAAATGGCGTACCTTATGTAATAAGACAAAAAATGCCTAAAACGGGTTATACCATTGTAAATGATGTAATTTATGGCGAAATAAAAATAGATAATAGTATTTTAGATGATCAAATTCTTCTTAAAAGTGATGGATTTCCTACTTATAATTTTGCCAATGTCATTGATGATCATTTAATGAATATTACGCATGTAATAAGAGGAAAAGAATATTTAGATCAAACGGCTAAATATAATTTGTTATATGAAGCTTTTGAATGGGAAAAACCAACTTATATTCATGTTGCCATGGTTTTAGGAGAAGATGGAACTAAATTATCTAAAAGAAATGGGGATGCTTCCTTCATGGATTTATATGAAGAAGGATTTTTACCTGAAGCTATCGTTAATTATTTATCACTTTTAGGTTGGTCTCCAGTAGATAATAAAGAAGTTTTTAGCTTAGAAGAATTAACTCATAATTTTGATGAAAAAAGAATCAGTAAATCTTCAAGTCAATATGATTTTAAAAAACTTGAATGGTTTAATCATCAATATATTAAAATGATGGATGATGAAAAATATTTAGAATGGGTTAAAAAATATTTTGTAAATAAAGATTCAAATAAGGAAGAAGAATGGGTAAATCATTTATTATTAATTTATAAAAATAATTTGAATTATGGAAAAGAAATAAATGAATTAGTTAAAGATTTCTATAGTGATGAATTTACAATTAATGCTGAGTGTCAAGAATTTTTGAATAGTGATGAAATTATTCCTCAAGTTATTAAAGCTTTTACAGAAGAAATAAAAAATATATCTTGGACAGTAGAAAATATAAATGAAGCTATAAATAATGTTAAAGAAAAATTAAATGTTAAAGGTAAATTATTATATATGCCAATTAGAATAGCTACTTCTGGAATAATGCATGGTCCTGAACTTGCCGATACCATTTATTTAATAGGTAGGGATAAAGTAAAAACGAGGTTAGGTTTATGAAAATTGTAAAAAGATTAATTACTTTAGCTATTTTAATTATTATTGGTTTCTTTATTTATCAAGTATTTTTTAATTGTGATTCATATAATATTAGTGTAGATCAACAATTTACTTTAAAATTATATGATTATGCTAAATTAAATGATGGAACAATTATTAAATTATTAAGGGTAAAAGATAATCGGTGTTATGAAGAAAATTGTGAATATGAAGGAGAAGCTGAATATAAATTATTAGTAATGAATGATATGCGAATAAATATTGTAACAATTAGTACTTTAGTTAAAACTAAAATGAAAGTTAAAAAAACTGATTATACTGTTAATTGGATTAGTAGTACCAAAGACGATGCAACTTTTAAAATTACCGAAAAAGTGAGGAAAGAAGATAAATGAGACTATATAATACTTTAACTAAAGAAATTGAGGATTTTAAACCTTGGAAAGATAATTTAGTTACTTTTTATACCTGTGGTCCTACAGTTTATCATTTTGCTCATATAGGTAATATGCGCAGTTATATTGGTCATGATATATTGGATCGAACATTAAGATATTTAGGTTATAATGTAAAAAGAGCAATGAATATTACCGATGTAGGTCATTTAACTAGTGATTCTGACTCTGGTGATGATAAAATGGTTGCTCGGGCCAAAAAAGAACATAAAACGGTAATGGATATTGCTAAATATTATACTGATGCTTTTTTCGCAGATTATAAATCCCTTAATTTAAGAATGCCGGATATTATCAGTCCTGCTACTGACAATATTGATTTTTATATCAAAATAATTGAAAAGTTATTAGAAACAGATTATGCCTATATCTCGGGAGGAAATGTTTATTTTGATACGACAAAATTAAAAGATTATTATAAATTAACTAATCATAAAGAAAATGAAATGATAGTTGGTGTTCGAGAAAGTGTCGAAAAAGATGAGGCTAAAAAAAATCAAAATGACTTTGTTCTATGGTTTACCAAATCTAAATTTGATTCTCAAGATTTAAAATGGGATAGTCCTTGGGGATTAGGTTATCCGGGTTGGCATATTGAATGTAGTGGTATTTCCATTAAATATCTAGGCGAATATTTAGATATTCATGGTGGGGGAGTAGATAATATTTTTCCTCATCACACTAATGAAATAGCCCAAAGTGAAGCGTATTTACAACATCCTTGGTGTAAATATTGGTTTCATAACGAACATTTAAATGATGAAACTGGTAAAATGAGTAAAAGTAAAGGTGAATTTTTAACTATTAATACTTTAAAAGAAAAAGGTTATGATCCTTTAAGTTATCGTTTTATGTGTTTATTAAGTCATTACCGAAAACAACTTGTTTTTAGTTATGATTCTTTAGATGGGGCAGAAAATGCCTATAAAAAATTATTAAATAAAACAAATAATTTAAAAGAAAGTAAAGATTATGATTTAAAGGTATTTGATAAGTGGGATTCTTTATTTAAAGCTACGTTAGAAGATGATTTAAATACCGCTAATGCTATAACTATTCTTTATGATTTACTTAAAAGTGATACTGATGATGCTACCAAATATAATTTAATTAAATCTTGGGATAATGTCTTAGCTTTAAATCTTTTAAAGAAAAAAGAAATTGATGATACTTTAGAAAAACGTATTTTAGAAAAGATTACCGAAAGAAATGCCGCCAAGGCTAATAAAGATTATGCTCTTGCTGATAAAATTCGGGATGAATTACAACAAGAAGGGATTATTTTAAAAGATACTAAAGAAGGAACTATTTATGAATTAAAATAAATAGTTTTTTTTAGTTAAAAAAAATAATTTGACATGTTTTGTCGAAAGCCTTGCTATTTTAAAAAAAGTAAGTAAAATGTTTTCTAGAAAGCGGGTTTTGGTAAAAAAAATACAAATTATTTTTTGTCGTACACATGTTAATTATTTCATTTAAGTCTTCATATCTATAAACTTCCAACTACTTTAAAATTTAAAAATCCGCTTTCACAATTATTATAGATGTGTTAAAATACTTAAATGAAAGAAGTGATTTTATGAATATGCCTGATTTATGCATTGCTAAAGATCGTAAAAAAACCGAAATAAAATATATATATAATGATAAAGAATATCAACCATTATTTAAAAATAAAAAATATTTTTTAAGAACCTATGGTTGTCAAATGAATGTCCATGATAGTGAAGAAATAAAATTTTATCTTGAGGCTTTAGGCTTTGAAGCTACTGAGGTTCTTGAAAAAGCTGATATAGTTGTTTTAAATACCTGTGCGATAAGAGAAAATGCTAAAGATAAAGTCTATGGTTATTTAGGTCGTTGTAAACATTTAAAACAAGAAAAACCAGATTTAATTATTTGCTTATGTGGATGTTTAGTTCAAGAACCTCATGAAGTAGAAGAATTAAAAAATAAACATAAATATGTTGATATTATAATAGGTACGCATAATATTCATGAATTACCAGAATTAATTATGAAAAATAATCATTATCAAGATATTGAAGTTTATTCTAATAGTGATGAAGTATATGAAAATGTAAAATATAAAAGAGATTCTAAAGTATGTGCTTGGATAAATATTACTTATGGCTGTGATAAATTTTGTACTTATTGTATAGTTCCTTTTACGCGTGGTAGAGAAAGAAGTAGAAAAATGGAAAACATCTTAGAAGAAGTAAAAGAGCTAAAAAAAGAAGGTTATCAAGAAGTAACTTTGTTAGGACAAAATGTTAATGCCTATGGTAAAGACTTAGGACTTAATTATGATTTTGCTACTCTTTTAGAAGAAGTAGCTAAAATTGGTATTCCGCGTATTCGTTTTGTTACTAGTCATCCTTGGAATTTTACTGATGAAATGATAGATGTTATAGCAAAATATGATAATATTATGCCTTACGTTCATTTACCTATTCAATCGGGAAGTGATGAAATTTTAAAAAAAATGAATCGTAAATATACGATAGAAGAATATAAAACTTTATTTAATAAAATTAAAGAAAAAGTAAAAAATGTGGCTATTACCACAGATATAATCGTAGGTTTTCCCAATGAAACTGATGCTGATTTTAAAGCCACTTTAGATATTGTTAAATATTGTCAATTTGATAATGCTTTTACTTTTATTTATTCTCCTCGCGTGGGGACTTTAGCAGCTCAAATGGAAGATAAAATTCCTTATGAAGTTAAACAAGAAAGATTAAAAAAATTAAATGAATTAGTTAATTCATATTCTTTAAAAAGTAACCAAAAGCTTTTAGGTAAAATTGTAAAAGTTTTGGTTACTGAAGAAAGTGAAAAAGATAAAAATAAAGTATGTGGTTATACGGAAACTATGAAATTAGTTAATATCGTTGGAAATAAAGACTTAATTGGTAAAATTATTGATGTTGAAATAACTTCCGCGAAAAGCTTTAGTTTAGATGGAATAGTTAAATCTTTAAAAGATTAACTATTCTTTTTTATAAGTTTTCTTTCTAAAAATAATTCAACTTTATTTATTTTATCAAGGGACATTTCATCTATAAATTTAAAATTCATTAATTTTATTAGTTGGATATAATATAAATTAATTGGTTGTTGATTTTTATTTAATTCTTTAAGTTTTAATAAATTTTCTAATTCCTTTAATTTAGCTTTTTTTTCAGCAATATTTTCGGAATCAATTTTCATAAATTCTTGATTTGCTAAATTAATTCTTTCATCAATTGATACTTCCGAAATTTGATAATTAAGTATTTCTTCGATAACTTTAGAATCATTTTTTAAAAGTCTATCAATTAATTTAACTAAGTAAGGTGGGATATATTCATCATAGCTAAAGTGATAAATATCTTTTGTTTCTTCAAAGTATTCTTTTTCGCCAATTGTTTTTCTTTGAAAGTTTTTAATAATACTATCAGCATTAAAATTAGGATTAGAAACACTTTCATATTCTTTATGTTCGATTAAACTGCAATTAGTTATAATTTTTTCTTTTAATTTGGCAATTTTTTCTTTATCAAAATTTACTTGATATTTTTCAATTTTATTATTATTTATTTTAAAGTATAGCATAAGAACCTCCATTAATAATATTATTATAACTAAAAAAAATATAAAATACAAATTAGTTTAATAAAAAAACTAGATTATCTCTAGTAATTAACTTTTGGTAGCGACGGGGAGATTCGAACTCTCGACCTGCCGGGTATGAACCGGATGCTCTAGCCAGCTGAGCTACATCGCCATAAAAAATAAACAATATAATAATAGCATATTTACTTCCATTTGACAATATTTTTTTAAAAAAACGACCTCTTGATAGTAACTATTCAGACTAAGTCATGTTAAAACGAGAGCTTATAAAGAATGCTCTCTTTTTAATTAAATAAAGTTTTA